>CALHIO010000341.1 GCA_938030915.1 uncultured Gemmatimonadota bacterium | reverse complement strand
TTCCAGGGATGGAACGGCGAGCACTGGGGCCAGCCGAATATCTCGTCGGCACAGGACTGGGATAACCCGGTGGTGCGCCGGCCGGTCAGCGAGGAGGACCGCTAGGCACGGTGCGCTCGCCGGGGCTTCGGTCTCCGGCAGCCCGTGGCAGGCGCGCATGAACGCGGCTCGGGCCCCATCGACGGGCCCGGGCCGCCGTTTATTGCTGGTCCCCGTGCGAGACGAGAGGTCGTCCCACGCATGGCGGTGAGGGAGTTCCTACGCCTCGGCTCGAGTCAACCGTCCCGCGATCGCGAAGAGAGCCATGTCCACACCGACATGAGGGCGACCGGATAGAGAACGATCTGCGCGACGATGAACCACGTCGGATGCGGGAATGCAGTCCAGTTCATCACGCTTCCTACCGTCGCGAGACCGACCACGACACCCGAGGCGCCCCGGAGCGCGTCCTTCGCAATCGCGCCCGCCACGAGCGCTCCGATTGCCGCGCCGATCACCTCGGAGAGCATCGCCACGACCCACGCTGCGGGCGGCATCGCCGCAACGTGCTCAGCGAAGGCCGCGGCGTCGGCCGGGTCCATGGGATCGAGTCCGGCGGGCAGCGGGTGCATCGCCGACGAGAGTTGCTGCAAAAGCGTGACCACAACACCAAGACTGACCACGCCTACCACGACGCCGATGATTGTCCGGACCATTGTCACCCCTTGATGGTAGGCTCTTTCACGCCTTGTCGAGAAACACCCCGAGACGTACGCTCGAACATGCTTTCGATCCTAGCGCTTCTGACCGCAATCGGCGCCCCCGTCGAGTCCTCTTGGGACCTTCGGGGTGCGTTTCACATGCCCTCGATCGACACCGATCCATCGGTGATGTGCGTCGACGGCCCTCCGTATTACGCCTTCGAACTGGTCACCACCAAGAACATCCCGGGAACGGGCCTCGCGACGGGCACCGTGGAAGCCTCGGTCTCCTCGGATTCACCGTTCTCCATCCAGCTTTCTCCGGACGGGAGCTATACGTACGACCTGCATGTCTCGCTGGATCGCATGCGGGTACCCCGTCAGGGCCAGCTCGTCGCCTGGGTTACGACCGCCGAGATCGACCACATCGAGCGGATGGGCGCGCTCGACGAGCATCTGCAGACGTCCGGAAGAGTCGACTGGAACAAGTACATCGTCGTCATCACGCTCGAACCGTCCGACGATCCTGACCAGGATGTGTGGACCGGCCCGATCGTCATGCGAGGTATGTCACGGAGCGGGATGATGCACACCATGGTCGGCCACGGCGCGCTCCAGCAGGAGAACTGCGCGGCCTACGGATACGGGAACTAGGCGACCCTCACGCATGACTCGCACATACGGCAGCGCCACGCTGCTCTCCATCCTGACGCTTCTGGCCCTCCCCGCCGTATCCAGCGCCCAGCACGAGATGCACGGCATGACCATGGGCGGCGGTTGGCGCATGGTCCCGATGGACATGAACATGCCGATGCTGCCCGGGCTCGAGAGTGCCGTGCCGGTGGTCGGCCCCTTCATGCCCGGCATGGGCATGGACCCGGCCATGCTCCCCGAGGCCCGACCGTCCGAGGTCGTGCCGATGGCGAGCGGCGACACCCTCGACATCTCGGTCTCGATGGTTCGACGCGCCATCGGGGGCCATGAGATGATCATGTTCGGCTACAACGGTCAGTATCCCGGTCCACTGATCCAGGCACCGAAGGACGCGACGGTGATGATCCGCGTGACGAACGAGATCCAGATGCCGACCACGATCCACTGGCACGGGGTCCGGATCGACAACCGCTTCGACGGCGTTCCCGGTGTGACTCAGGAGGCGATTCAGCGCGGCGAGAGCTTCCTGTACGAGGTCAACGTCCCCGACGCCGGTATGTACTGGTATCATCCGCACGTGCGGGAGGATGTCCAGCAGGACCTCGGGCTCTTCGGCAACCTGCTCGTCACGTCGCCGGACCCCGACTACTACGGGCCGGCTCATCGAGAAGAGGTCTTCGTGCTCGACGACATCCTGATGGACGATCAGGGTGTCCTGCCGTGGGGCGATGAATCGCCGACCCATGCGCTGATGGGTCGATTTGGAAACGTCATGATGGTGAACGGCGAGACCGATTACAGACTCGAGGCCAGGAGCGGCGAGGTCGTACGGTTCTACCTGACCAATGTCGCCAACTCACGGACCTTCAACGTGACATTCGGTGGGGCGAAGGTGAAGATCGTCGCCTCCGACGTGAGTCGCTTCGAGCGTGAACAGTGGGTGGGCTCCGTCGTGATCGCACCGGCCGAGCGGTATGTGGTCGACGTCCGGTTCGACGAGCCGGGTGAGGTCGTGATCGCCAACACGATCCAGGCCGTGAACCACTTCCGCGGGGAGTTCTACCCGGTGGTCGACACCCTCTCGATCGTCCACGTCTCCGAGGAAGCGGCGGAGCCAGGGGTGAGCGCGGCCTTCGATTCGCTGCGCGAGCACGACGACGTGGTCGCGGACATCGAGTCATTCCGGCCGCACTTCGGAAGGGCGCCGGATCACGAAGTGGTGACCACGGTCCGCGTCCAGGGGCTGCACCCATCGCTCGTGCTGTCGATGGAGGCCGACACGCTGTACGTCGCGCCGATGGAGTGGAACGACGCCATGCCGATGATGAACTGGCTCTCCACGGGTGAAGAGGTGACGTGGATCCTGGAGGACGTGGCGACCGGTGCCCAGAACGGGGACATCGACTGGACGTTCCGGGTGGGCGACGTGGTGAAGATCCGGATCCACAACACGCCGGACTCCTTCCACCCTATGAACCACCCGATCCACATCCACGGTCAGCGCTTCCTGGTGCTCTCCATGGACGAGGTGGAAAACCAGAACCTCGTGTGGAAGGACACGGCGATCGTGCCGGTCGGGTCCACCATGGACGTCCTTGTGGAGATGTCGAACCCCGGCGAGTGGATGTTCCACTGCCACATCGCCGAACACCTGCATGCGGGCATGATGTTCGGCTTCACGGTGACGGACGGAGCCCCGTGAGCCCCATCGTCAGGAATGGGCTCATTGCGGCGGCGATCGCCGTCACGGGCACATTGGTCTTCCTCAGCATCGACAGGATTCTGGAGCGGGAGCGAACCGAGAATCAGATCAATGCATTACGCGACGAGATCTACCGGTCTCGTGTCGCCGCGGACCGTTGTCGCGGATCGCTTCAGACGAGTCAGGCGGCTCTGCTGGAGCTCGGAGTCGCGATCGATTCGCTGAAGCGGGTCGTGGACGGATACGAGACCATTCCCGGCCGTGGCGTCCCGGCGCAGAACTACGACGCGTACATGGCCGTGTTCGACGAATACAACGATTCCGTCGGAGTATGGGGGGGACGCGAGGAGCGACTACGAACGGCGGAGACCGCGTGCCGAACTACGATCCAGGAGCACAATCTGCTGACTGACTCTCTTCAGACCGTGCTCACCGCCGCCGGCATCATTACGGATTGATGTCTCCCGAGGGGAGTTGACCCACTCCCAACGCAGTTCACGTAAGAGAGCCCCCGGAGCAGATGCTCCGGGGGCTCTTGGACCACGTGACGACAGCCGCCGTCGTTCTCGACGCCCTCAGCCCCGGGCGATCAAGAACCCGAGCTACATCTCGGGCAGGATGACCCGGTCGATCACGTGGATGATGCCGTTCGATGCCGCGATGTCCGTGGCGACGACGTTGGCGTCATCGATCTTGACGGACCCGTTCATCACCTCGATCGAAACGGTTTGCCCGGAGGCCGTTTCGGCCTGCGACAGATTCACGACGTCAGCCGCGGCCACCTTGCCCGGGACGACATGGTAGAGAAGCACCTGCGTGAGTGCCTCTTTGTTCGCCAGCAGCGCCTGGAGGTCCGCCTCAGGGATGGCAGCGAACGCCTCGTCGGTCGGTGCGAATACGGTGAAGGGGCCCTCGCTCTGCAGGACTGCGACCAGGTCGGCAGCCGTAGCCGCCGCGAGGAGCGTCTCGAAGCCACCGGCCGACTGCGCGACAGACACGATGTCGCCATCCTGAGCGGCGATGCTCGAGGGAATCATGGCAGAGGCGACGAAAGCCGCCGAGAGAATTCTTTTGAACATGAACTTTGCTCCATGTTTAATTTTTGTGAAACTTAAAATCAGACCTCCTCCGCGTTTGTCAATGTTTTGTTCATGTCATGTATTTGACCTGAGTTAAACATTCCGATACATTCCGGTATGAACGAGACAACCGAACCCCGCCATCCAATCCGCGTCGTGGCGCAGCGAACGGGACTCTCCACTCCCGTTCTTCGCGCGTGGGAACGCCGGTATGGAGTCGTCACGCCGAGTCGTAGCGACGGAGGTCAGCGACTATACTCCGACGACGACATCCGACGTCTTCAGCTCCTCGCGACTGCTGTTGACGGAGGTCGCAGCATCGGTCTGATTGCCGACCTAGAGCTGCCCCAACTCGAAGCCCTCATCGACGAGGATCGCGAAACGCCCATTCACCCGATTGGCGATTTCGTCGCTCCGGATGTGGAACGAGTGAGAACCGCGCTCGATCACATCGAGCAGATGAGGACGGACGAACTGGAACAATTCATGATGCGGTGCGCAGTCGAACTGCGACCCCATGAGCTCGTCGAAGGGTTGATGGTCCCCCTGCTTCAAGAGATCGGGCGAGGATGGCAGGCTGGTCGACTCAGCCCCAGCACCGAGCACATCGCATCGGTCGCGATCCGGCGCTTTCTCGAGTGGATGTCGTCCACGAACCAAAAGGACGCGACGGCTCCTCTCGCACTCACCGGGACGCCCGCGGGACAGAGTCACGAATTCGGTGCCTTGCTGGCCGGCGTTGTCGCCGCGTACGAGGGATGGCGTGTTCGATTCCTCGGTCCGGATCTTCCGGCGGCCGAAATCGCCCGTGCGGTCGAGAAGCTCGGAGCTCGGATGGTAGCCCTATCGGCCGTTCACCCCCGACTCGATTCCACCGGGGTTCAGGAGGTTCTGGAGATTCGGCGCCGCCTGCCCCCGAGCGTGAAGGTGGTCATTGGCGGGGCGGGAGCCGATGCGCACCGCGACCGGTGGCGCGAGGCCGGGATCCTGAGTCCGCAGAGCTTCTCCGACTTCCGAGACAACCTGCGGGTACCCGGCGACGCGAACTGATCGTCAGACGTCCCCGGCCGGGGACGTCCTACTCCTCCGAGAACGCGGCGTCGAATGCGGTGTCGGAGGCGGGGAAGTCGATCCCCTGCACGAACGAGCACGCTTCCTCGGCTCCGTGTTCCCGGTCCATTCCCGAGTCCTCCCACTCGACCGAGAGCGGACCGCAATAACCAACCCGATTCAAAGCACGCACGACGTCTTCGAACGGCACATGGCCCCGCCCGAGGCTTCGAAAGTCCCAATTCCGGTCCCGATGGCCGAACGAAAGATGACCACCGAAGACGCCTGAGGCCCCCGGCTGGTCGGACCACCACACGTCCTTCATATGCGCGTGGTAGATGCGATCGCCGAAACGGTGAATGAAGTCGACGCAGTCGACCCCCTGATACGCCAGGTGACTCGGATCATAGTTGAATCCGAACGCGTCCCGATATCCGACAGCGGCAAGTGCCCGTTCGGCAGTCACGATGTCAAAGGCGATCTCGGTCGGGTGCACCTCGAGCGCAAAGCGAACGCCAACCTCGTCGAAGACATCGAAGATCGGGTCCCAGCGACGGGCGAAATCAGCGAAGCCCTCGTCGATCCACTCCTCGGGCACGGGCGGGAAAGAATACAGAAGGGGCCAGATCGAGCTGCCTGTAAATCCGTTGACCACGGGCACCCCCATGTTCGCCGCAGCGCGGGCGGTCAGCTTCATCTCCTCCGCGGCACGCGAGCGGACCCCCTCTTCCTCGCCATCACCCCACACGTGACCGGGCAGAATGGCCTTGTGGCGCTCGTCGATACGATCGCACACGGCCTGACCGACGAGGTGATTGCTCACCGCGAAGACATCGAGCCCGTGGCCCCGAAGCAGCTCCCGTCGTTCCACACAGTAGTCCGGATCAGCAGCAGCGCGCTGGACGTCGAAGTGGTCACCCCAGCATGCGAGCTCGAGGCCGTCATACCCCCATTTCGCGGCCTTCTCGGCCAGCAGCGCAAGCGGAAGGTCCGCCCACTGCCCGGTGAACAGTGTGACGGGACGGGACTGTCCCACTCGATCGCTCCAGATGCTCATGTCGCCTCGCCTGAATTGGCTGCCCCATCGTTCACCTCGACCCAGCTACCTGCCCGGCTGCTCTCCAAGGCCCGATGGATGAAATGCACGCCCGATGCTCCATCCTCGACAGCTGGGAAGTCGAGCCTACCCTCCTCGTCGCCCCCGTCGACCATCCCTTCGCCGCCCTTCCGCGTCCGGATCGCGGCCGCTACGCCACGGTAGATGTTCGCGAATGCTTCGATGAAGCCTTCCGGATGCCCTCCCGGAAGCCGCGTGGCTCGCGCCGCGTCCGGCCCCGTCTCCCCTCCCCGGAACACGACCGTTTCCGTGCCATCCGGATCGAGGAGGCGGAGGCGGTTGGGGTCCTCCTGACACCAGTCGAGCGCCCCCTCGGACCCGTAGACTCTCATCCGGAGGTGATTCCGCTCTCCGGTGGCGATCTGAGAAACGATCATCACACCCCGAACGCCGCCCTCCAGCTCGAGCAACACGGCCGCGTCATCCTCCATCGCTCGACCCTCGACAACTGTACCGAGGTCCGCGAAGAGCCGATGAGTCTCCAATCCGGTCACGTAATGAACCAGGTTGAAGGCATGGGTGCCGATATCGCCGAGCGCCGACGAAAGCCCGGCGCGTTCGGGATCTCCGCGCCACTCGGCCTGCTTCTGCCCCTCCGCCTCCAGAAGGGTCCGAAGCCACCCCTGTGAGTACTCCACCACGACCTTCCGCAGCGAACCGAGCGCCCCCGAAGCGATGCGGCGACGGGCCTCCTTCACCATCGGGTAGCCCGTATAGTTGTAGGTCACCGCAAAGACGAGACCCCGCTCCCCTGCGAGCCGCACCAGCTCTTCCGCGTCCTCGATCGTCGTGGTCATCGGCTTGTCGCAGATGACGTGGACACCGGATTCGAGAAAGGCTCGCGCCGCGGGATGGTGGAGGTGGTTCGGCGTCACGATGACGACGGCCTCGATGCCGTCCTCGCGCGCCGCCTCCATGATGGCCATCTCCCGGAAGTCCCCGTAGATGCGGTCCGCGTCGAGGCCCAGCTCCTCACCGGTCTCGCGGGACCGAGCCGGATCGGAAGAAAACGCGCCGGCTACGAGATGGTAGTCACCGTCGAGCGCGGCAGCCATGCGGTGCACCGCTCCGATGAAGGCGCCGGGACCGCCCCCGATCATCCCGTATCGGATCGGGGTCACGCGCTCGCCTCGAGACGCTCCACCCTGTATCCACCGGCCTGACGATCCTTCATGTACAGTCCCGCGAAGATCAGCGTGAGCACTCCACACAATGGGACCACCCAGCGGAACGAGATCTTGCCGCCGAAGTTGTCGGCGGGTCCGAGAATCGCCTGAGCCTCACTCACCAGCGTCGCGTCCGCATCCGACGCGATGAGGGTCCTCAGCGCGTTCGCCGTCTCCGGTGCGGGCAGCTCGTTGTCGGCCTGCCATGCGCGCGCGACGACTCCGATCGCATCGGCCGCGGCTTGCGAATCCGAGTCCGTACGGGTGGCCAGAGTCCGTTCCGCCCGCTCGAAGAGCTGGATCGTCTCGGCAACCGGAAGCTCAGCGTGCGCATAACGATCCGCGATCGCACCCATCTGCGGCGAGGTGACGAGCCCCACCGTCGCCATCCCCACGGTGCCCATGAGACCCAGACCAAGCGCGCCCGAGCGAGGCACTCGCTCCGAAACGACGCCGAGCATCGTCGGCCAGAAGTAACAGACACCCAGGGCAAAGACCGTCGCGGCCGCGAAGGTCATTGCGATGCCGCTCGCGTAGCTCAACGCCAGCAGCCCGACCCCTGAAATCACCGCGGACACGAGGAGCAGGCCCGTCGGTGATACACGATGAACGACATCCCCGGCCCGATAGCGCATGACGGCCATCAGCCCGTTGATCCAGACGAGCACCAGGATACCGGCCATGCCCCCGGACTGTAGTACGGCGG
>CALHIO010000340.1 GCA_938030915.1 uncultured Gemmatimonadota bacterium | reverse complement strand
TCCAGCAGCGCGTCGTCGACGCGCGGCGCCACGGCCACGCCGAGCTCGTTCGAAATGAGGCTCAGCGCGCGCGTCGCGTGTCTCACGAGGATCTCCACCGCCGACGCCCCGGAACGCTCGAGTTCCTCCTCGAGTCGCGCTCGCTCGCGGGCCGAAGGTTGGTGCGGCTCCATGAGCCGGTCCACGAAAAAGCGGTACGCGAGGTCGGTCGGGACACGACCGGCCGAGGTGTGGGGATGGAAGAGATATCCCTTCTCCTCCAGGTCGCTCATCGTGTTTCGGACCGTGGCTGCGGATACGCCCAGATCGTAAGCACGCGACACGGTACGACTCCCGGCCGGTTCGGCGGTGTCGACGTATGTACGGACCACGGCTTCGAGGACCTGACGTTCCCGTTCCGTGAGATCCGTACCAACCATGTCGTGGGGATCGAGCGGAGCCATTACCGAATCTCGAAACGCCTGCGGCAAGGGGTCAACCCGACCTCGCGTGGTCGTAGTCGACCGCGAGTCGATCGAGGAGTAGCCAACCCTGACTCGTGAGGGCAAAGCGCCCTGCCGAGACGTGCGCCAGATCACGCTCTCTCCACGACGACACCAACTCCGCACGCCTGCTCCCCGGAGTGGGAAGAGCGAGCCCCCGATCGGTCCGCAGAGCCAGCCAGACGGCCTCGAGAGTCTGTGCGGCTTCGTCGAGGACCTCTCGTTCGGCCTCGATCCCCGAGCCCGCCGCGGCAGCTTCCCGGTACGCCTCCCACTCCCGCAGATTCCACCGCCGGATCGGGTGCGCGTAGCTGTGTGCGGCATTGCCGAGACCGAGATATGGCCGGCCCTGCCAGTACATCGCGTTGTGCCGTGACTCGAAGCCGGGTCGTGCAAAGTTCGAAACCTCGTAGTGGCGGTACCCGGCGGCCGTCAGGACGTCTGCCGCCATGAGGAATTCGTCTCGGTACTGGGCTTCGTCCACCGGCGCTTCTCGTCCTTCCTGCACGGCCCGGCCGAGCGCCGTGCCGGACTCGACAGTGAGTCCGTAGAGGCTGATGTGAGGCACGTCGAGTTCGACGACACGGCGGAGATCGTCCCGCCAGGAGCGACCGACGTGGGCGGGAAGCCCGAAGATGAGATCCACGCTGAGATTCTCGATGCCCGAGGCACGAGCCACGTCGACGGCCCTGCCCGGCCCCTCCGCTCCGTGCAGTCGCCCCATCCAGCGGAGGGCGGCGGGGTCGAAACTCTGCGCGCCCAGGCTGATCCGATTCACACCGGCCGAGCACCATGCTTCGGCGACGTCGGCCGTGAGGCTCTCTGGATTCGCCTCTGCGGTCCATTCGAGGCCGGGATCTTCGAGACGCTCGTGCCCGATGATGCGACGAAGCTCGGCCATGGCGGCCGGCCCCATCAGGGACGGGGTGCCGCCACCGACGTAGAGCGTCTCCAATCGATCGGGAAGAGAGAAGAGTCCCTCTCCGTCGATGTGCGAGAGTTCCCCTTCGAGGGCCTCGATCCAAGCCGGCAGCTCCCCGGTGCTCCGCACCGCGACCGCGAAGTCACAGTAGAGGCACCGGCGGGCGCAGAACGGCGCGTGCACATAGATCGACGAGGCCGTCACGGGTAGTTCGGGTCGCGCTCCGGTCACGCCGCCCTCCGATACCGGAGTCCGGGCAGCCGAACGATCTCCCCTCGCACCTCGAGCGTGGTCAGCACCGCGAGCACCTCATGCAGTGGGCGACCGACCCGATCGGCCAGTTCACCCGGCCCCAGAGACTCATGGGACAGGCAGTGAAGCAGAGACGCTTCCGGACCGACCGTTGCCGACGCCGCTCGGGGCCCCTCGACACGCCGCCCTTCCGGGCCCTCGACCGCGTCCGCGACGAAGGCCTCGATCGATACGAGCGGGCGGGCCCCATCCGCGAGCAGTGCGTTCGACCCTGCACACGCCGGGCCGTCGATGGGCCCCGGAACGGCCCATACGTCACGCCCGAGGTCGAGAGCATGATCCACGGTGATCAGCGATCCAGAGCGAGCGCCGGCCTCGACCACCACGACCGCCGTGGCGCCGAGAGCCGCCAGCACGCGGTTGCGACGAGGAAAGTGGTAGGGAGCCGCGCCCGTACCAGGTGCGAACTCACTGACCACGAGGCCCCGCTCGACCACCTCCCGGAACAGACGGGTGTGGGTCTTCGGGTACGGTACATCGGCCCCGGTCCCCAATACGGCGATGGTGTCTCCTGCAACGTCCAGCGCGCCTCGATGCGCTTCCCCGTCCGCGCCCAGGGCGAGGCCACTTACCACAACGGCCCCCGAGCGAGCCACACGTCGGGCGAGGTCGCGGGCGATCTCTCGCCCCCTCGTCGTTACCCGACGAGAACCGACGACGGTGACGGCGGGGCTTCGCGTCAGCAGATCGATGCGTCCGCGCAGGAAGAGGACCGGTGGCGGATCGGCGAGGTGCAGGAGGTCACCGGGATACCCGGGGGCACTCCACGTCAGCACGGTCAGTCCGAGTTCGTGCGCCCGAGCCAGCGAACAGTCGACCCGGTCCGCGAGCGCCCGGTCTCCGCGAGCTCGGGCTGCCTCCCGACCGGCAATGCTCGCGAACAATGCGTGTGGGGCATCGAGGGCGGAAGCAGCACCACCGAACGCGCGCACAAGTCTGGACACCCGGGCAGGACCGACCCCGGGAAGCGAATCGAGAAGGAGGAGGTCGCGAGCTCGATCTTCTGCCTGATCCTGCCGTCGGGTCAGGGCGCCCACCATTCGTCATCCGTTCCGCTACCGCGCTCCTCGGCCACGACCTGCTGACTCGCACGCCAGAGGCGCTCCAGCAGATCATCGAGGTGCAATCGAGCGACGGAGGACAGCGGCACGACATCGATTGCGTCACCGACGTCGAGCTGCGGAAGCGCCGCATCCGAAGGCAGCATGTCCACCTTGGTGAGGGCCACGAGGTACGGCGTCGCCGCCAGGTCGACCGAATACGCCTCGAGTTCGGCCCGCAATCGATCGAACTCGGCCTGAGGGTCGAGGGAATCCACCGGAACCATGAGCAGCAGGACTCGGGTGCGCTCGATATGCCTCAGGAACTGGTGCCCGAGCCCCTTCCCCTCGTGCGCTCCCTCGATGATCCCTGGAATATCGGCGATGACGAAGGTCCGGAAGTCGGAGAGCTGTACCACCCCGAGGTTCGGCGAAAGGGTGGTGAACGGGTAGTCGGCGACCTTCGGCCGAGCGGCCGTCACGGTCGAAAGAAACGTCGACTTGCCTGCGTTCGGC
>CALHIO010000339.1 GCA_938030915.1 uncultured Gemmatimonadota bacterium | reverse complement strand
GTCCTCCGACCCGACAAAGATCGCCTCGAGCGCGCACCACGCCCGCTGGACGTCGAGCCACGCGTCGAGCGCCGCGCGCGTCGCCGCCAGATCCTTCTTCCACCCGCCGATCCGCGCCTCGAAGTGGCCCATGAAGCGGTTGCCCATCATGTTCTGCAGCGCGACCTCGTTGTCGTCGAGCGCCTCGATCACGCCCTCCGCCGGCCGCAGGATCGGCACGCCCGTGTTCTTGAACGGCTCGTACTCGAGCACGAGCCCCATCCACGTCGCGTCGATCTTGGCTACTTCTACGACAACGCGCCTCGCGCCGAGCAGCGCGCGTCCTTCGACGCCCACCTTGCTCTCGGATTCGAGCTCGGCCTGCCGGTGGTGGTCCATGCTCGCGAGGCCGATGCGGACATCGCGGCGGCTTTGCGCGGTGCACCCGCTGGAACGATGGGCGTTCTGCATTGCTTCACCGGGGGGGATCTGGCGTTTGCGGCCGCGATGGATGCCGGCTGGTACGTTTCGGCATCGGGGATCGCCTCCTTCAAGTCGTTCGGTGCCGCCCAGTTGCTGAGAGCAGTGCCGGACGATCGGCTGCTCATCGAAACGGATGCGCCCTACCTTGCGCCTGTTCCGCTCCGGGGGCGCCGCAACGAGCCGGCGAACGTGGTGCACGTGGCGGCGGCGGTGGCCGGCCTTCTGGATCGTACCGTCGAGGATGTGGCGCGTGCGTCGACGCAGAACGCGTGCCGGCTTTATGGGGTAGAGTGCGCATGAGCCGGACCATCCAGATTCTGCCCGACGCCGTTGCGAACCAGATCGCGGCGGGTGAGGCCGTCGAGAGACCAGCCTCTGCGGTGAAGGAACTCGTCGAAAACGCCCTGGATGCGCACGCCACACGCGTGGACGTAGCGATCGAGCGCGGGGGCAAGCGCCGCATCCGTGTCAGTGACGACGGCGTGGGCATGGGACGCGAAGACGCGCTGCTCTGCCTCGATCGACATGCGACGAGCAAGATCTCCTCGGCCGACGAGCTGGCAGGGGTCCCGACCTTCGGATTCCGGGGCGAAGCGATGCCATCGATCGCCGCCGTCTCTCGCATGTCCATCGAGACGTGGGACGGGAAGGGTGAGGCGGGAACCCGCGTGCAGGTGAATGCCGGGGGAATCAGCGATGTCTCGGACTTCGCGCGGAGACAGGGAACGACCGTGGAGGCTCGGAACCTGTTCTACAACGCACCCGTTCGGGCTCGCTTTCTGAAGTCGGTGAGCGCAGAGACGCGGGCGGTCAACGAGGTCGTGACTGCGCTGGCCCTGGCCAATCCGCGAGTAGCCTTCGTGCTCACCTCGGACGACCGCGTCCTGCTGGATCTTCCCGCTGCAGATGACGCGGCCGGACGCATCGCGCAGGTGTGGGGGCTCGAGCACGCTGGAACGCTCATCCCCGCGTCCAGAGAGCAGGATGGTCTCCGTATCGCCGGCCTTGTCCAACGGCCGGACGCCGCACGACCGGGCGTGCGACGGAGCCACCTCTTCGTGAACGGTCGGCCATTCCGGTCGCCGGCGCTGGTGCGCGCGGTGGAGCGAGGGTATCGCACGACGATCCCCCAGGGCGTGAGGCCGTGGCTGTTCCTCTATCTGCAGGTCCCGGGGGATCAGGTCGATGTCAACGTGCATCCTGCGAAGTCCGAGGTCCGATTCCGTGACCCGAACCGGGTCGAGGAGCTGATCGAGCGCGCCGTGCGGTCGGCGCTCGACGACGAGGCCAGCGCCGCAACGTTCGACCGGCCGCTCGGTGCGCCCCCGATGGCGGTGCGAGAAGTCGGGTCGGGGGAGGGCGCGTCGCCGCCCCAGGCGTCCGTCGACTCGCAGATGGCGCTCTTCGTGCCGGCGGCCGACGATGAGTCGTCTGAACGCGTGGATGGCGACGGCGATGGGCGAGCGGGCGGGGAGGCAGACGCCGGAGCAGTCCAGCGAGCGAAGCGGCCTCAACCGCTTCCCGAGCCAGGAGCGAGAAAGCCCCGACTCTGGCAGGTGCTCGACATGTACGTGTTCGCGGAGACGCGAGACGGTGTTCTCATCGTCGATCAGCATGCGGCACACGAGCGGATCCTTTTTCAGCGCCTCATGGACGGGTTCGAAGCGGGCGGGCAGGAGAGTCAACGTTTGCTGTTTCCTCTCACGCTGAAGTTGACTGCACCGGAAGTGGCCATGGTCGAGGATCTCGGGGGGCTTCTCTCGCGAGCGGGATTCGAGGTCGAGGGCTTCGGCGGCGATACCGTCATCGTCCATGCGGTGCCGAACCCGCATCGGTACTTCGACGCTGAACGCGCGTTCAGGGAGATGATCCACGAGCTGACCCACGGTTCGGATCTGGTGCGCGCCGCGCGAAATCAGCATGAGCGGATCGCGAGCACGTTCGCCTGCAAGTCCGCCATCAAGGCGGGCCAGAAGCTGTCCGAGGCGGAGATGCAGGAGCTCTTTGACCAGCTGTTCGCGACCGAATTGCCGCATCACGACGTGCACGGGCGGCCGACCATCGTGCGACTCTCCGGAGCGGAGCTGGAGCGCAAGTTCGGGCGGACGTGAGCGTCGCCGCGACTCCCCGGTACGAGGGGCCGATTCTGGTTCTCACGGGGCCCACGACGTCGGGCAAGACGGACCTTTCGATCGAACTGTCACGCCGCCGACCCATCGAGATCATCTCGATGGACTCTCGCCAGGTCTACGTCGGAATGGACATCGGAACGGACAAGGTGCGAGCGGAGCGTCGGGCGGCGATCCCCCACCACGGGTTGGACCTGGTGCGTCCCGACCAGCGGTATTCCGCCGGCCAGTTCGGTCGTGACGCGCGTCGATGGATCGAGGGGATTCGTGCGCGGGGCGCGCTACCGGTCGTGGCGGGAGGAACCGGGTTCTTCTTGAAGAGCCTCCTCAGCCCGATCTTCATCGAGCCTGAACTCGATCCGGATCGTCGGGAGCGGCTGCGGTCGTGGCTCGGAGGGCAGGTGCGCGAGACGCTCGAGCACTTCACGCGGGCACTGGATCCCGCGCGCGCCGAGATGGCGGTTCAGGGAGGTCCCCAGCGGATGGCCCGGACAATCGAAGTAGCACTGCTGACTGGAGTGCCGCTCTCCCGATGGCACGAGGTCTCACCACCCGAGGCCCCCGGGGTTTCAGCCGCCGTCGTCGTGCTCGATCTTCCCCGGGAGGAGATCGACCGTCGAATCGTGAAGCGGATCGATCGCATGGTCGAACGAGGCCTCGAGCAGGAGGTCCGCGCGCTGCTCGAAGCGGGCTACGGCGAAGATGCACCCGGCATGTCGGGCACGGGGTACCGAGAGATGGCCAGGTATCTGCGTGGCGAGGTCACACTTCAGGAAGCGAAGGACGACATCAGCACCAACACACGAAGGTACGCGCGGCGGCAGCGGACGTGGTTCCGGCACCAGCTTCCGGGACACGCCATCACCGTCGACGCGACGCAACCTGTCGAACAGCAGGCGGAACGGGCCCTTCACGCCCTGCACGTCCGGGCGCTCGAGGGATCGGAATGAAGATCGGCATCACCTGTTACCCGACGTACGGCGGGTCCGGCGCGGTTGCGACCGAACTCGGTATGGCGCTGGCGGAGCGGGGCCACGAGGTGCATTTCGTCTCCTACGATCAGCCGTTCCGGCTGGGAAGCTTCAGGGAGCGGGTGTTCTTCCACGAGGTCGAGATGGAGGACTACCCGCTCTTCGAGCACCCACCCTATGCGCTTGCGCTCGCGGTTTCTCTGCACGACACGGCGCTCAAGCACGATCTGGACCTCGTGCACATGCATTACGCGATTCCCCATGCGGCATCCGCATACCTCGCGCGACAGATGCTCGGTGCGGAGCGTCGCCTTCGCATCGTCACCACCCTTCACGGGACCGACATCACGCTCGTCGGACTCCATCCGTCGTTCCATGCCATCACACGCTTTTCGATCCTGGAGTCCGATGGGCTGACGGCGGTATCGAGTTATCTCAAGGATGAGACGGTCCGGGACTTCAACGTTCCCGCCGAGCGGATCGAGGTGATCCCGAACTTCATCGACACGAACGTGTGGCGCCCGGATCGAGAGCCGTGTCATCGTGGCAAGCTCGCTCCAGGCGGTGAGAAGATCGTCATGCACATCTCGAACTTCCGCTCGGTCAAGCGCGTCGAGGACGTGGTGGCCACGTTTGCCGGCATCCGGGAGCGTGTGCCGGCTCGGCTCGTGATGGTCGGAGACGGCCCGGATCGTCCGCGGGCACGGCAGCGCGCCGAAGAGCTAGGTCTGGGGGACAAGGTGGTGTTCCTCGGCAAGCACCAGTCCGTGGATGAGCTTCTTTCGTGTGCCGATCTCTTCCTTCTTCCATCGGAGAATGAGTCGTTTGGTCTGGCTGCGCTCGAGGCGATGGCGTGCGGGGCACCCG
>CALHIO010000338.1 GCA_938030915.1 uncultured Gemmatimonadota bacterium | reverse complement strand
CGCGCTCGAGCTCCTGCATGATGATGCCGTACGACACGTTGTTCAGACCGGCGCAACCGTACTCCTCGGGAAGGTTCGCGCCGAGCACACCCAACTCGCCGAGCTCCGGGATCAGGTGCTTCGGGAATTCGCGGTTGATGTACGCATCGCCGATGATCGGCATGATGGTGGTCTCGACCCACTCGCGGATCGTGTCGCGAATCATCCGCTCTTCTTCGGAGAAGAGCTCGTCGAGGTTGTAGAAATCGATGCCTTCGAAGCGGGCCATCGTGTCGTCCATGTCGGGGTGGTGCCAAGCCAGACGTGAAATCTATTCGAGCCCCCACGCTTGGGCAGTGGGGGGCGGTCAGTCCGTGCTCACGGCGCGGCCGATCGTTACTCGGCGTCAGGCTCCATAGTCGGAGGGACCGCCTCGACGGCCCGGGCGTTCCGAAAGCGCATGCCACCGTAGATGAACTCGCGAGCGACCTTCTGTCCGATCCAGACAGCCGTAACGAGGGTCGCTGTCCAGGCCCCGACGATCAGGTCCGTCGGGCGGATGGCGAACCACACATACGCCGCGCACCCGGCGCCGAAGGTGAGGCCGCCCACCCATCCGTACAGCGACGCCCGCTCCCGGGCGCGAAACCGACAGCGTTCACACCAGAGCATGCGGTCGAGCTTGGACTGGTCGTAGACCTCGAGGCACCGCACGCACGTGACCTCATCCGGGTACCGATCCCGCCACGACACCGTGGGCCGATCGTTCACGTTCCGAGCCTCCCGATCATCCGAGCGCATTCACCAAGGCGGCGGTGAACTCTCTCGTGGTAGACCTGCCGCCCATGTCTATGGTTCGCGCCTCACCTGCCTGAACCACCGAGTCGATCGCATCACGAATCCGGGTCGCACACTCGACCTGACCGAGGTGGTCGAGCATGAGGCACGCTGACGTCAGGAGCGATGTCGGGTTCGCAATGCCCTTTCCGGCAATGTCCGGTGCGGAACCATGGACGGCTTCGAACATCGCCGCGTCCTCACCGATGTTGCCGGCGGGGGCGAAGCCGAGACCGCCGACCAGCCCGGCCATGAGATCCGACAGAATGTCGCCGAACATGTTCTCCATCACGAGCACATCGAACCGGTAGGGGTCGAGAACCAGCTGCATCGCCGTAGCGTCGATGATCCGATCTTCCCACTCGATCTCGGGATAGTCCTTCGCGACCTCGTGCGCCACGTCGAGGAAGAGCCCCTGCGTATATTTCAGGATATTCGCCTTGTGCGCGAGCGTCACCTTCTTTCGGCCGTGCTTCCGCGCGTACTCGAAGGCATAGCGAGAAATCCGTTCGGCACCGAAGCGGGTGATGATCATCACGGACTCGGCGGCGGCCTTCGGGTCGCCATGCATGCCGATGTAATGCTCGACCCCGACATACAAACCTTCGGTGTTTTCGCGGATGAGGACGAGATCGATATCCTCGTAGCGACCGCCGGGCACGATGGTGCGCACCGGGCGCACGTTCGCGTACAGGTCGAAAAGTTTCCGTAGTTCGACATTGATCGATCGGAAGCCCGATCCGGACGGCGTGGTGAGCGGACCCTTCAGGAGGACACGGGTGCGCTCCGCGGATTCGATCGTCTCCTGCGGGAGCGGATGCTTCACCTGCTCGAGGGCGGTGACTCCGCCCAACTGCATGTCGTATTCGAGGTCGGCACCGGCCGCCCTCAAGATCTCGAGTGTCGCCTCGGTGACTTCCGGTCCAATCCCGTCGCCGGGAATCACGGTGATCGTCTGAGCCATGCTGTTCGTCGTTTCGCCTTTGGAGTGATGGCGCCCGGTCGGGCCGTCAGCGCCGGATGTATCGCTCGTTGTATTCGAACGTCGTGTGGTCCTCGCCCCAACGCACGAGATCCTCCAGGAGTGTCATGCGTTCCGTTCCGTCGCGCCGGGCACGCCCGGCGATGTTCAGCGAGCGGCGCCACAGGAGGTCTGACAACTCCCTTCGAGTGAGAAGGGCGCTCGCGACCGACGCCTGTCCGACCCGGGTCTCGACGCGAATGCCCGCGAGCCCCGGATACGCATCGAACAAGGCCCGGGTCTCCTCGCTGAAGAGGAAAATGTATGGACCGACCTTGGCCCAGAGTGTCCCACCCCGCCGCAATTGCTGAGCGGACTGCTCCACACGCAGAACCGCGACGTTGCCCACCATCTCGCCCGACAGGGGCCGCTCCGACTTGAAGGCCGCGGTCACCTCATCGTCACTGGGTAACGCGACTCCGTCCGCCCGACACCCTGCCAGGAAGCCCATCAGCGCGAGCGCGACTCCGACACGACATCCCCTCATCCCCATGGCACCCACCTGCACCGCTGTTCGATCTGCCGAGGGTCTATACGCCAGCGCCGGGGCGCACATACCAGAGCAGGCTGCGTGCAAGTCGCTCGGCCGCAGATGCCAGCGCGCGCGGATCGTCACGCGGATGATCGTCCCCTTCCTCGACTCCGTACCACATGACCCGCCCCGTCCGGGGAACAATCAGAGCGACGGTGAAGCGAACTCGTGGGGTCGCCCCGATGACCGCCGGATTCGGTTCCCACGTGGCACTCACGGGCAGAAGAATGAGGTCCGCATCGACCAGGCCCGCCATGCGACGAAGCTGGCCGAACAGCGGGTCGCCTACCCGCTCCACCTGCGCCTGCCGGAAAACCCCCACGGACAGCCGCTGCGTCCGCGCGTCCATCGCCGGAGACCGCGCGAGCGCCTCGTCGACCTCGGACCAGAGGATCCAATCGACCTCCTGACCCCGATCGGTGAGGGCGAACGATAGCTCGGCACTGGGATCGCCCGGCACGCCGAGCACCTGCTGAACGGGCAGAAGGATCACCCGTCGTCCGTCGAGGTTGGGGGCGAATCCCATGTTCGTGCCCGGCTCGGGAGGTGGGGCTGAGCCGCCGCCGCACGCCGCCACGAAGGGCAGAAGGGCGAGGACGCCGAGCAGTGGCCGGGCGGACCGTCGAGGCATGCGTGTCAGGGAGCGTAGGTCGAATTCGAGACGGCAAGGAAAGGTAGACCGCGGGTCGCACCTGTTGAACCCGGGGCGGCCCGAGCTGGCGCGCCTTACGTCCCGTCTTCGCCGGACTCGGAGTCCTCTTCGAGGTTCAGAGCGGCCGAATTGATGCAGTAACGGAGCCCGGTCGGCTGGGGGCCATCCGGAAATACGTGCCCGAGGTGCCCGTCGCATACCGAACAGAGGACTTCGGTACGCGTCATGAAGAACTTCCTGTCGACTTCCGTCCGGACGTTCTCTCCGTCCACGACATCGTAGAACGAGGGCCAGCCCGTCCCCGAGTCGTACTTGGTGCCCGAGCCGAACAGCGCAGTACCGCAACCTCGGCACACGTACGTCCCGTCACGCTTCTCGTCGTGGTACTTCCCCGTGAAGGCTCGTTCGGTGCCCTTCTTGCGCAGCACCTTGAACTCCATATCGGACAGCTGGTCGCGCCATTCCTGCTCACTCTTTTCGACTCTTCGTGCCACGGGGGCTCCTCCATTCACCGTGCAGGCCGGACCGGTCACCGGGTTCATGACCGGTGCACACGCACACAACCCCGCCCGCGGGCTCCAGGATCCCGGCTGGACCGAGCGCTCGAACTCGCATCCACCTCCCCCATAACGGTCGCGGCCACTGGCCAGAGCGCCGCACGTCGTTATCCCCCATTGACATCGGGTCTCTCGACATGCCGATTGGCCGGTCCTTTCGAACCCATCCGGAGCACTCATGAGCGACTCTCTGGTCAACCACGTGGCGTGGGACGACATCGAGCGCGAATCCGTCACCGACGACATCGCACGCAAGCTGTTCACGGGAGAGCGCATGATGCTCGCCCAGGTCTTTCTCGAGAAGGGTGCGATCGTGCCGAAGCATTCGCACGAGAACGAGCAGCTGACCTGGATCGTCGAGGGCGCCCTGCGCTTCTGGATCGGGAACGAGGGCGAGCCAGGATACGAGGAGCGGGTCGTTTCGGCGGGCGAAGTCATGTACATCCCGTCGAATGTGCCTCACAAGGCCGAAGCGCTCGAAGACACCTTCGATGTCGACGTGTTCAGCCCGCCTCGTCAGGACTGGCTGGACGGTACGGACTCGTACTTCCACGACCGCTAGGGTCGGAGCCGCGCTATGGATCTGGGTATTCGAGGCCGCGTCGCGGTCGTCGCGGGCTCGAGTCAGGGGCTCGGGCGCGCCATCGCAGACGCACTCGCAGCCGAGGGCGTCGACCTCGTCATCAATTCCCGCTCTGCGGACAAGCTTCGCACGGTCAAGGTGGAGGTCGAGGATACATACGGCGTCCGCGTCGAGGCGGTCCCCTGTGACCTGACGCCGGAGGTCGGCGCCCACGATCTGATCTCTGCTGCGGAGGGAGCCTTCGGGCAGGTCGACATTCTCGTCACGAATACCGGTGGTCCGCCGGCAGGCATGTTCGAGGATCACTCGGTCGAGGTCTGGAACGAGGCGATCGCGCAGAATTTCAACAGCGTGGTCAATCTCGTACGCGCGGTGCTTCCCGGGATGAAGGAGCGACGCTGGGGGCGGATCGTGAACGTGACGTCGATCTCGGTGAAGCAGCCCGTGAAAGGTCTGATTCTCTCGAACTCGATCCGGGCTGGCGTGACGGGGTTCGCCAAGACCATCTCGAACGAGGTGGCTGAGTTCAACGTCACCGTGAACAACGTGCTCCCCGGGTACACCCGCACGGAGCGACTCGTACATTTGGCCGAATCCATCGCAGAGCGCGACGGAGTCACGGTAGAGGACGCCTACGCGGGGTGGGCGCAAGAGATCCCGATGGGCCGGCTGGCGGACCCCGACGAGTTCGGCTCGTTGGCTGCGTTTCTGTGCTCCGAGCGGGCCTCCTACATCACAGGACAATCAATCGCCGTCGATGGCGGCTGGATCAAAGGACTCATCTAATGGGCGCAGTGGGGTTCGAGGAAGCGGACTGGATCTGGAAGGACGGGAAGTACGTGGCATGGCACGACTGCAAGGTCCACCTGCTCGCGACGGCGGTTCAGTTCGGGACGTCCGTATTCGAAGGGATCCGCGCATACGAGACACCGAGAGGGCCGGCGATCTTTCGGCTCGGGGCCCATATCGACCGCCTCATCGACTCGGCGACCGTCTATCGGATGCTCCCGGATTACACGGCCGATGACCTCGCGGAGGTCTGTGTCGATATCATCCGCAAGAACGAGCTTCGGAACTGCTACATCCGTCCGATGATCCTCCGTGGGTATGGAACGCCCGGCCTCAACCCGATCCTGAGCCCGATCGAGACGTACGTCGCGGCGTGGGGCTGGGGTACGTACCTCGGTTCCGAAGCCCTCGAGAGGGGTGTCGACGTCTGCGTCTCATCGTGGCAGCGCATGGCCCCGAACACCTTCCCGGCACGTGCCAAGGCAGGTGGTCACTATGTCAACGCTCAGCTGATGAAGATGGAAGCCGTCCAGAACGGGTACGTGGACGCGATCGCCCTCGGGCCCGGTGGCCTCGTGTCGGAAGGCAGCGGGATGAACCTGTTCCTGGTCGACGAAGGAAAAATCATCTCGCCCGTGCTCGACGGCACGTCGCTCGTGGGCATCACGCGCGGGGCCGTGATTCAGATGGCCCGGGATCTGGGATACGAGGTGGAGGAGCGCCCGGTCTCTCGCGAGGCGCTCTACACGGTGGACGAGATCTTCTTTACCGGCACCGCCGCCGAGGTCACACCTGTTCGCAGCGTCGACCGGATCGAGATCGGAGACGGCAAAGCGGGCCCGATCACGCTGGACGTCCAAAAGCGATTCCTGGAGACCGTCAACGGTCAGAATGACGACCCGCACGGATACCTGACGTACGTCTGAGGAGGACGCTCTCCGGGCGCCGTCGCCGTGGGGCGCTGGCGGCGCCCGCGCGTCGAGACCTCGTCAGCGATCGATACGCTGAGCGCAGAAGTATCCCTCGACGATCACGCCGCTGACCCCGCTTCTCCAGTCGCCCGCGAAGCGGTCTCCTTCGACGACGCGGATGTTCAGCGCGGTGAAGGCACCATCGAACGGAGTGATGTTGGGATCGTTCGCGTCCGAGCCGAACCGCAGTACGATGCTCGGCCCCGACGATCCCGGGGCTTCGAGCACGAGCGCGCCCGGGCGAGCGGGGTCGGTGCTGTCGAGACCACTCAACGTCTGCGCGCCCACGGCTTCGAAATCAATCTGGGCCGACCCGGTGAGTGTGGCGGTGGATGGACCCCAATCACGATAGGCTTCGGGCGTACGCTCCATGTCGACGACGCCGAACGCCTGCTCCTTGCCACCGTCACGAACCATCACGACGCGATACCGCCCCGCCATGTACTCCATCGTCTCACCGACCGAGAGCGGTGAGCCCACCGGCCCGCAGTCAGGGATCACCTCTCCCGTCGCGAACTCCTCGGGTGTCGAACTCCCGCAGGCGGCGAGCGCCATGACCGCGGCGCCGAGCCATCCCACACGGGCAGGACCCATCATCGCAGCATTTCCCTGAGCCGGCCGAACTTGTCGACGTAGTGCACCGGCCCCGGGTGAATATCCCGACTGAGGTCGAAGAACGATGGTGTCGTCGACGATGCCGGAGCGCCCTGAACCCGCTGCTGCTGTGGCGAGAATGGCAGGACGTAATTGTCGAAGCTGTTGGGATCGATCCCGTACCCGAGATCTTTCATCGACATCACCGTGACCTCACTGAGCTGGTTGGGTCCTGAGCCTTCGATGAACGGGGTCATCAGCTCGGAGTCGAGCACGGATTCCCGCCAGTGCGCGTCGGCCCGACCCGGGACCGAGTCGTTGGCGACCGGCACCTTCGCGCCCTGGTATCCCGCGCCGCCCACATTATCGAATGCCGCGATTGCATTCGCCCCGGTGAAGTACGTGTCCGCCCCCGCGTTTCCGGGGATCGACGGATTCTTCAAGAAGTCGCGCGACTTCCAGATCGTCCCGACTCCGAGCACGTGCCCCATCTCATGCAGAATCACGTCTTCCAGCCGTCCGGCGTTCTCCAACTCGACCAGATCGGCCTCGTCGAACTCCATCCGACCAAGAATCGTATGCCTGCTCGGTAGCCGTACCGTACATGGGCCGGCCTGCCCCAGGATGTTGCCCTGCCCGTCGATGAAGCCGATGTCGACGTAGATGCGAACGTCGTCGACGATGTCCGTGACCTGAGCCTGCCCCTCCATGCATTGGTCTGCCGGATACCCCTCTCCGTTGTTGGACAGTGACCAATCCCAGTCGGCGATATCAGCCACGATGATCTGCGACCAGCGGCTGGCAGCCGAGATGAAGGCATCATTCTGGCTCTGCGTACCGCTCTCGACGAAGACCAGCTCGATATCGAAGGGTTCGAGGGCAACATCATTGGCAACCGTCAGCGTACCCCCCGAGAATCCAGCGCCCTGATCGAAGGCGTGCACCAGAATGTGGTACGTCCCTTGAGCAAACGGGATCTGACAGCTCTCGATACTGACGGGTCCCGCGCTGACACACCCCTGGTAGTCTTCACGGAACCCCGGTCGCGGGCTGTCCGAGACATACAGGTCGGCGTCCCCGTTGGGTGCGTTGAAGGAGACCGTCAGTGTGGTCGGCGCGACTACCTCGACCCGGAAGAGAAGCTCCTGGTCGATTGCCGCAGAAAGGTTGGTCACCGGTACTCCGACCGTAACCGTGGTCTGATCCAGCACGTTCACCGAGTTCGTCAGCTCGTTGTTCGTCTCGAACAGTTCGACGACATCGCCATCGGCGTCGATCGTGAGGACGAGATTGTTCGCCCCCGCGCTCAGCGGACCAATGTCGAACTGGACCTCCGTAGAGTCGCTCGGGTCGACCGACGGCAGGTCAACGGTGCCGACCTCGACGCCGTTCGCAGACAGCGCCGCTCGACTCGGGCCACTCGCAAGGTCTCCGTCATTCCTGACGCTACCGGTGACGGTCAGCGTCTCCAGGGTCGAGGGAGCGACATTACTGAGACGAAGGAAGCCCACCACCGCGAGATCCGGTGTCGGCACCTCGGCGCGAGCGATCGCATCGATCGTGAGCGATCGCCCGGGGATCGTGACCACCAGTTCCTGCTCGCCGAAGACCGAGCCCAAGGTCCACTCGGTCGATGCTTCACCGTTGGCGTCCGTGTCGACCGCGGCCACCGTGACGACCCCGTTGTCGGTCGCCGGTGCGAAGGTCACGGCCAACCCGGAAATCCCGGTTCCACCCTGGTCCGCGACTCGAATGACGATCGGATCGGCGAGGGTAGAGTCCCGGATCGCCTCCTGATTGTCACCCTGGATCGCCGAGAAGGAGCTCACCTGCTGGACGACCTCGACCCCGGCCGACGCGGTCAACCCCAGACCCGTCGCCGTCAACGTCGTGCTCCCGACCGCCAGGGCGGTGATCCGTCCGTCGACCGAAATCGAGGCAATCGTGGGATCGGCTACGACCCACTCGATCGTCGTGGGCATCACGATGTCGTTCTGGTCCACGACCCTCGCCGTCAACGGCAGCGATTGATTGAGGAACGTCATGATGATGTTGTCCGGCGTGATCGAGATCGCGGTCGGAATCCGCTCGGTCGGCTCGATGGGGGCAGTCCCTCCGCATCCCACGACCGTGAGCAAGACGAGAAGGCGAAGCGGAACGTGGGGCAGTCGATAGCGCATCGAGTCGGGGGCTCTGGAGCTGTAGAGGGTTGCACCGACGGCATACACCGGTTTGGTCCGGCCAGTGCCTCACCCATGCTACAAGAAGGTGGACGGCGCGCGCGAGGGCATCATGTTCCTTCATGCTTCAGACGAATCTTGTTCCCCCGCGGACACACCACGGGCAGGCCCGACCGTGATCCTCTGGGTCGACGCCGATGCGACGCCGCGTCCTGTTCGCGACATCATCTTTCGAGCGTCTCTGCGCCTCGAACTCGACACGGTGCTGGTCGCGAACCACCGAATCGGACTGCCCGCGAACAACGGTTACGTCCGCTTCATCCTGGTCGAGCACGGCTTCGATATCGCAGACCACTATATCGCAACCCATGCGTCGAACGGCGACGTCACGATCACCGCGGATATACCCCTGGCCGCAGAGCTGGTCGACAAGGGCGTCCACGTCATCAGCCCGCGTGGCGAGATCTACGACAAGGAAAACATCCGGGAGCGCCTCTCGGTGCGAGACTTCATGGACGCGCTGCGGAGCACCGGGGTCGAGACGGGGGGCCCGCGGGCATATGGAACCAAGGAGAAGCAGGCCTTCGCCTCCGCTCTCGACAAGACCCTGACCCGCGCGCTACAACGTTCACGCCGCACGAAACCCGATCCAGTCGATCCCTCATGATCTCACGGCCCCTCACCACGCTCTCACTCCTTCTGCTTGTCGCCACCGCCGCGTGCGGCATGCCCGAGGCCCCGGGCACGTCGGATGCCGACACCCGGGCATCCCTCCCCTTCCCCGATGACCCCAACCTCTGGCCGTCGATTCGGGAGGAACGGATCCGGACCCTCCTCGGCCCGGCGATGGCCAGGGCGGGCATCGAAGCGTGGGTCGTTCTTGCACGGGAAAACGCGAACGACCCGATCGCGTCGCACATCGGCGCGGAGAACGCTGGTGGGTTGGCCGCCTTCCTCTTCTTCGCGGACCAGGACGGCAACCTCGAATCGCTGGCGATCTCACCCGAGACCGAGGCTACCGCACTCGCCGAGGTCAGTCCGCTGGACAACGTCCGTTCGGTCCCTCGAGGCACCAGCATGTATGCTGCGGCGGCCGAGGAGCTTCGTCGTCGCGATCCCGCCTCGATCGCCGTGAACAGCAGTAGTCGCAACATCGCGGACGGCCTCTCGTACTCGCAGCGTCGCGCACTCGAGGACGCGCTCGGAGCCGACCTCACCGGGCGTCTCGTGTCGTCGGAGGAGATCGTCATCGAGTGGCTCTCCGTGAAGCTCCCTCGCGAAGTCGACATTATGCGGCGTGCCGCCGAACTCACCGAACAGCTCGAACTCGAGGCGTACGCCCGGATCGTGCCCGGTGAGACGACCGACGCCGAGGTCGCGCGCTTCTTGAAGCAGAGGATGGCCGAGCTGGGCGTCACCGACGGCTGGGCGCCGGACCAGAATCCGAACGTGAATTCCGGACCGGACCGAGGGCACTCGCATTCGACCGAGAAGGTGATCATGCCCGGAGACGTGATTCAGACCGACTTCGGTATCGGCGTACACGGGATGTGGGTCACCGACATCCAGCGGTTCGCCTACGTGCTCCGACCCGGTGAGACGGAAGCGCCCCCGGAAATGCAGGCGCGGTGGGAGTACGCTCGCGAGGGAAGCCGCGCCGCCAAGGCGGCGATGCGCCCTGGTGCGCGGGGGTGGGACGTCGACGCAGCTCAGCGCGAGTTGCTGGAACGACACGGCTCGATCCCGATCATCTGGAGCACAGGACACCCCGTAGGCTATTGGGCCCACGACGTCGGTCCGAGACTCGGTGGCGCCGCTGGGGGCGCCCCGGCATCGGGCGATGCGGCCCGCGAGCTCCGACCCGGTCAGACGTTCGCCTTTGACGGTTTCTTCGGCTGGACCCGCGAGGACGGCACCACGAAGACGATCTCCGTCGAGGAAATGGTGGTCATCACAGACGGGGGGGCGGAGTGGCTGATCGCACCGCAGGAGGAATGGGTTCTCGTGCGCTAGAACTCGATGCTGAACCCGAACGTCGGAAGCAGGCCGGAACCGTCGATCGGTCGAATGCGATCCGGAAACGACGGGTCCTCGGTGTAGGCGAAACCCACCGCATTCTCACGGTTGAGAACATTCTGGATATCGAGAAAGAGGACGGCGTTCCACGAGGTGAAATCCAGCCGCCTTTCAGCCCGCACGTCGAGTCGAGCATAACCGGGCGTACGCACGTCACCGATGCGCGCCCAATCCGGGACACCGCGCCCGGTCACGGCGTAGCTCTGCTCCGAGGCGGTCGGGTCCCACGGGGTTGTCGCGAGGCCGGAGAGCACGCGCAGCTTCGATCCGAATTCCCAGGCCCCGACGCGGTAGCCACCCGTCAGGTCCAGGGCGTGCCGACGGTCCCACGCCGACGGTCGCAAGCGCATGTCTGACCCGGCGAACTCGCTCCACGAAAGTGTATAGGCGCCGAGAACATAGACGCTACCCAGCAGCTTCTGCTGCGCGAACACCTCCACTCCACGTGCCCGCCCCGTTCCCTCGTCAATGAGGGGTTCAGCGCCCACGAAGCCGTAGTCTCCGCCCAGATTGGACACGGAGATCCGCGGATCGCTCACGAGGAGCGGCACCCGGCTGTATGTCTTCCAGAACGCCTCGGCGGAGAGCCGAAGGCCCGCGTTCACCGTCCACGCGAGCCCGCTGGCGAACTGGACGTTACGCTGCTGCCTGAGCCCGAGATTCACCGGAACACCCTGCTCTTTCACCGACAGAGCGATCAGGCTCGGTGCCTGGTGATAGAGCCCCCCTCCGCCCTGTACCGTCACACCCCCGCCCAGATCGACGAGCACGCTCGCGCGGGGCGAGAGCTCGAATCCTTCGTCCAGTCGCGTCACCTCGTCGGCGCGCACGCCCCCGGTGAGCTTCGCGCGAACTCCGAGGCCTACCGTGCCCTGCACGAACGCGCTCAATCTGTAGAGGTCGAGGTCCTCGTCCCACGCGAGATCCTCGGAGAAGGACCCACCCGGCACAGCGCGCTGAAAGACCTTGGCCTCCACCGCCGCCCGGGACGCGTCGATGCCGAGGGCCAGGCTCAAGCCCGAACGTGGCTCGACGTCGGCCTGAAGCGTCAGGCGTGTATCCAGTTCCTCGCTGTCGTTGGCGAGCACCGGATCGCCGTCGTCCCCGGGATCCTCGAAGGAAAAGTCGCTGCGTGACTGACTCACGGTCGTCGTGAGATAGCCACCTTCGATCAGCCGCCGCCAACTCGCACCGAGAGTGAAGCTCTTCTGGTCGTTATCGATCACGCGCGACGCGATTTCGAAGTTCTCGAAGTCGTCTCCCTGCGTGGGCGGGACGATGTCGAAGTTGTCGAGTGCGCCGATGCCGACCAGAAGTAGGCGATCACGGCTGGAGAGTTGTGACTCGAAGCGGAACTGCGTGTCCCAGTAGTCGGGGCGGATCGGTAGTCCGAGCGCCTCGAAAAGAAATTGCAGATACGAGCGCCGGAGGCTGAACAGCCAGTTCGAATCGTTGCCCGCCGGGCCGTCGAGTGTGAGCGCCGCCTCGGTTGCCCCGAGGGTGAAGTCACCACGGACTCCCTCGGGTGAGCCGGGCCGGTTTTCGATCGACAGCACCGAACTGAGCGCATCCCCGTAGCGCACCGGAAACGCTCCGGCGAAGAACTCCGTCTCGCGTATGAAGTCGACGTTCACCAAGCCCAGGGCACCGCCGGAGGCGCCCTGAGTCGCGAAATGGTTGATCTGGGGAATGCGAATCCCGTCGAGGTAATACGCGTTCTCGCCGGGTCCTCCCCCCCGAACGAGCAGATCATTCCGATTGTCCACCCCGCCGAGCACCCCCGGCAGCGAGAGCAGCGTGCGGGACACGTCCTGCAGCCCACCCGGTGTCCGACGAAGTTCCTCGTTCGAAAGGAGCTGCGTTGATACGGGAGATGCATCGCGAACTCGGAACGCGGGCGCACCGACGACGATGCCCTCGAGCTCGAGCGCCCGACGTTCCAGGCGGAATTCCACGTACGTCGAGCGACTCGTGCGAAGGGAGACGTCGCTTTCCATCAGGGATGCGTACCCGAGTACGTCGACCTGAACCGATACGAGGCCCGGCGGCACACCCGAAATCACGAAGCCTCCAGTCGCATCCGTGAGCGACTGTACGCCCGATCCCACGATCGTCACGGTCGCCGCCTGAATCGGTCGGAGGTCCGAGGCGTCCAGGACGCGTCCGCGCAGCACCGCAGTCTGCGCGGCGACGGGTGCCGCCATCAGCGACATCAGAGCCGTCAGCAGAATCCGTCGCACGAGGTCAGAGCTCATCGTGGGAGAGACGATCCAGTACCTCATCGGCGCGTGCGAGTATACGCCGCTTCACCTCCGGATCTCGCTTTGCCCACCCCCGCGTGATCATCGCCATTCGTTGGTTCGCGACCCACCGATCCTGGTGCCGGTCGATGAAGGACCAGTAGAGACTGTTGAAGGGACAGCTGTCCCCCGAGTCGACGGACTTCACATCGTAGACGCACGAAGCGCAGTAGTCGCCCATACGGTCGATATACTTGCCACTGGCCGCGTAGGGCTTGGACGTGAACGAACCCAGATCCGCGAACTGACTCATGCCCATGACGTTCGGCGCGACGACCCAGTCGAGCGCATCGACGAAGGTGGCGAGGAACCAGTCGTTCAGCTCTCCAGGATCGATGCCCGCAACAAGGCTGAAGTTGCCGAGCACCATCAATCGCTGGATGTGGTGGGCATGCCCCGACCGGGACACCTGATCCACGCATCGATGGAGACAGTGCATCTGCGTATCTCCCGACCAGTAGAAGTCGGGTAGCGGCCGCTCGGCCCGCAGACCGTTCGCCTCCCGAAGCCCGGGCATGCTCGTTCGATACACATGCCGCACGAACTCTCTCCATCCGAGGATCTGACGGATGAAGCCTTCGATGGAGGCGAGGCCAATCCCGTTGGCGGGGTCGGCCGCACGTTCGAGCGCTCTCTGGCATACCTCTAGCGGATGGAGCAGACCGAGGTTCAGCGGTACGCTGAGGAGACTGTGGTACAGAACGTCTTCCCCATCGACCATGGCGTCCTCGAACGGGCCGAACACCGGCAGCCGGTGGATCAGAAAGTCGTCGAGCGCTTCGAGCGCCTGCGCTCGCGTGACCGGCCACTCGAAGTCCTTCGTCTCACCGAAATGACCAGGCCACGCTTCATCCACCTCCTGAAGCACCGCACGCGTGACG
The DNA here is from genome assembly GCA_938030915.1 of uncultured Gemmatimonadota bacterium. Lineage (GTDB taxonomy): Bacteria > Gemmatimonadota > Gemmatimonadetes > Longimicrobiales > Gaopeijiaceae > UBA2589. The sequence continues at coordinate 65 of CALHIO010000338.1, read as the reverse complement.
TCGTCGGGCTCGAAGCAAATGACCGGCGGAAAGCGATGGCCGGCCTTCGGTACCTTCCGGTTTTC
>CALHIO010000337.1 GCA_938030915.1 uncultured Gemmatimonadota bacterium | reverse complement strand
GGCGTAGGCCGCAGCGGCTGCCTTGAGGTCGTCCTGGTAGGCCGGGTCCGGCTCGCCCCGTCGGCTGTATTCGCCTCGGATGATGCGGTCGTATTCGCCGCTCTCGATCCAGTCGCGCAGTTCGGCCACGCGAAGAACGTGAAAGGGATGCGTCCGGCCGAGCACGTTGAGGACCTTGAACACCTGATCGGCGACATCGCCGCTTTCCCGGTATTCGTCCGCCTGAATAATGAACTCGGCGAGGCTGGTCTCGTCTTCCGATGTCGGGCCCCCGGCCATTTTCAGCATCGCGCTCATGACGACCTCCGGGTCCTGCATGGCGAGCAGGCCGGCCCGGTCGCACGACAGCTCGGACTTCCGGGACCATTCGAGTAGCCCGACCAGAACTGCGCGGGCCGCGAGGCCCACGATCGGGAAACCCATGTTCGCCAGGTTGATGAGGAGGACCGTCATCGTCTTGTACAGCACATGATCGCTCATGATGTGACCGATCTCATGCGCCATCACGTACTGCAATTCCTCGTCGGAGAGGATGCTCCGAGTGCCGGAGTTCAGGATGATGAACGGCTGATCCATGCCGTACGCGCCTGCGTTCACCATCGGCGTCTGCGACATGAAGAGCGGGTATTCTTCCGGCGCGTCGAGCGTGCGCAGGGCGTCTTGGTAGAGTCTGTATACCTCGGGGAACTGCTTGTCCGACACGCGAACGGCATCCGCCTGGAATGCGAGTCGGACCGGCTTTTCACCGAAGAAGCCGAAGACCTTCTTGAGAACCTCGTCGAAGACCGGGATCCGTCGAAGCGCCTGCAGCGCGGCCTTGTCCGCCGGATGTTCCCAGTTGTGCGGCGCGATGTCGGTGAGGATCCGCCTCGAACGAGCCTCCCCGTCGCCCTCGGGCGCGCCTTCGGTCTGATCCTGTTCGTCCGCCATGTCGTCTTCCTCAGTTACGCATTGTACCAGGCGCTCGGCACGCCCGGCCTGTCGACGCTCTGGGGCCCTACGACGCCCTCATTACGCTGGTTTCACTACTCCGGCACCACGCGCGGGTTCGGTCACCGCCGTTCGTTGCTCACGCGCTGAGTACCCGATCGAGGTCCGCGATGATGTCGTCGATGTCCTCAATGCCCACCGAGAAGCGTACCAGCCCCGGGGTGATTCCCATGGCCTCCCGACGATCCTCCGGGACGGACCCATGCGTCATGAGTGCGGGGACGTTCACGAGTGACTCGACGCCGCCGAGGCTCTCTGCGAGTGAGAAGATCTTCAGGTGCTCGGTCAGCGCCCGAGTGCGGGCCAGAGTGCCGACGTCGACGGAGACCATACCGGTGAAGCCCCCCATCTGGCTCTTCGCGAGGTCGTGCTGCTCGTGCGACGCGAGGCCGGGATACAGAACACGGTCGACCCGGGGGTGTCCTTCGAGGAACTCGGCGACCGCCTGTCCATTCTCGTTGTGACGCATCATGCGCACGTGGAGCGTCTTGATTCCCCGCAGGGTCAGAAAACAGTCCATCGGCCCGGGGACGGCCCCGGACGACTTCCGGATGAAGAACAGATCATCCGCGAGTGCATCGTCGCGCACGGCGACGAGGCCGCCGATCACATCGGAGTGACCGTTCACGTACTTCGTGGAGGAATGCATCGTGAAGTCGGCCCCCAGTTCGAGAGGGCGCTGGTTGAACGGCGACGCGAAGGTGTTGTCCACGCAGAGCAGGGCATCGTGCGCGTGTGCGAGGTCGGCGAGGGCCCGGATGTCGCACAGCTTCATCATCGGATTCGTCGGCGTCTCCACGTGGACGAGCTTCGTGTTGGGCCTCATCGCCGAGGCGACCGCGTCCACGTCGCGGGCGTCGACGTAGGTGAATTCGATGCCCAGCCGACTCAGCACGTGGTTGAACATGCGCGTGGTCCCGCCGTACGTGTTCTCCTCGCTGACGACGTGGTCCCCGGCGGAGAGGCGCTTCACGATGGCCTCGAGCGCAGCGAGCCCGGACGCGAACGCGACGCCGTGCGATCCGCTCTCGAGCGCGGCGATACTCGCCTCGAGCGCTTCACGCGTGGGATTCGCGGTACGCCCGTAATCGTAGCTGCCGGCACGCGGTTCCCCGACGGCGGGCTGAACGTACGTCGACGTCTGAAAGATCGGCGTCATGATCGCGCCGGTGACCGGTTCCGGCTCCACGCCAGCGTGGATGGCCTTGGTGCCGAAAGAGAAGTCGGTCGAAGCGTTACTCATGGAGGGGGTCCGTCGAGAGTCGTGGGCCGGACGGCGAGTCCGCGGGCCCAAACGGGGCGCAAGATCGGTGATCGCGTTGACGCGCACCACCCGTCCCCGCGAGAATCTCCCGGGCGTAGTGGGAGGCCCGGAAGAACCCCGTCATTCCTTAAGAACCGAAGGATTCCGGATCGTGCCGATTCATCTCCCCGAGGACCTGATGGTCAGCGTCTCGGGCGTGAGGGGCCGCGTGGGCGAGCCACTGACGCCCGAGCTCATGGCGGGCATCGCCGCCGCGCTCGGTGCGCACCTGCGCGACGTCGAGGGAGGGCGCACTGTCGTCCTCGGTCGGGACTCTCGGGTCTCCGGTCCCATGTTCGCGCGTGCCGTCACCTCGGGTCTCCAGTCGGTCGGATGCGACGTCATCGATGTCGGCGTCGTGCCTACGCCGACGATTCTCATGGCGGTCGGTCACCACGGGGCGATCGGTGGCATCGGCGTGACTGCGAGTCACAACCCGGCGGAATGGAACGCGCTCAAGCTCGTATCCAGCGAGGGCATCTTCCTCGACGCGGAACGATCGGCGCGGTTCCGCGAGTTTCTGACGACGCAGGATCCTGTTCGCGCCTCCTGGGACGAACTCGGATCGGTCACGAGGGACGACGAGGCATGGTCCCGCCACCTCGAGGCGATCCTGGCGCTCCCGCAGATCGACGTCGCGATGATCCGCAATGCGAGGCTCAAGGTCGCCGTGGACTGCGTGCACGGCGCCGGTGGTCCTGTGATCTCGGAGCTCCTGGAGCACCTCGGGTGTGAGGTCGTCGGCATCGGGATGGACCCGGATGGCTGGTTTCCCCGAGACCCTGAGCCCACAGCCGCCAACCTGGCGGATCTCGGGCGACTGGTGTCGGAGTCGGGTGCGGCGGTCGGGCTCGCCATCGATCCGGACGCCGACCGTCTGTCGCTCGTGGATGAGACGGGTCGCCCCATGGGAGAGGATTTGACGCTGGCGCTGGGCTGCGCGGCGGTCCTGGCACGTACAC
>CALHIO010000336.1 GCA_938030915.1 uncultured Gemmatimonadota bacterium | reverse complement strand
CCCGGGGCATCCGCCCCGGGCCTCCTTTCTTTGCTCGTTGTCCCCAGATCTATCGAAGCGGACTCTCCGCACCCGTCATCATGTAACCAGGTTCGACCGGCCCACAGACCGGGAAGACGAACGCACGCTGGGACCCGCGCGTCTGTTTAGCACGTCTTTCCTGATCCGGTCCCCATCGCTTGATTCCAAGCCACGTACCGCGAGTCGTCCGGCGACCCGAAGAGAGCACGATGGAAAACGAAGTTCAGAGCGTCCTGCAGTACCTGCTGTCGAACCCCGTCCTGCTGGTCCCGATCCTGGGCGTGGCCGCGATGGTGATCTATGGGATCCTGAAGAAGCTGATCAAGATGGCCGCGATCGCTGCGATCGCGGGCGCACTCTATGTCCTCATCGTGCGCTACCTGGGTACTGGCGTCGGCTTCTAGAAGGGCAGGATCCGCTGGACGTTGAAGCCGAACCGCAGTTCACCGGCCTCGAAGGGGCTGGCTGAACCCCCGAGGTACTGCGTCGGATTCATGAGCACCTGGTTCGTGACGAGGAGCTTGAAGAAGTGCCCCCGCGTCTGGAACTCGACTCCGAAGGTGCCCGAGTCGTGCCCGCGATCCTGGATGTCCTCGCTGAAGATCCACTCGCCCAGCACGCTCGTCGAACCCGACAGGTACACCTGACCCTGAACACCGACGGCCATCGCGTTGAATGCGTCGACGTCCCGGATCCGCGGGTTCCGGATCCAGGTCGGGACCACACCCAGCGCGACCCGCTCGGCCACCCGCGCATTGATGATCGCCTGCGCGTAGAACTGGGACTCGTTGTCCTCGGCTCCCTCCACGACGAAGGCGTCCGTGTTCCACGCCATGCCCGTCATCGCTGCGACCTCGACCGGGACGGTTCCGACCTCGGTCTTCACGAGCCGGACCTTCGCATTGAGCTCGAGGTTGTCCTCGAGGTTCGTCCGCTGCACACCGAGGAGCACGCCCTCGACCGGCATGTACGCGAGCCCGAGCCGGTTATAGACCGGGCCGTCGAGGCCCCACAACGCATCCCCTCCGTCCGCGATCGCGGGCAGGAACCGATGAGAGATCTCGAAGAGCCAGCTCCCTGCCCGCAGGCCGGACGTGGTCTGGAGATTGGGGGACTGGGTCGAGTGGAATACGTCCTGGGCTGACGCCGGCACGCCCACGCAGAACGAAAGAATCAGACCCACGAGGGCCACACCACGGCGCGTATTCATCAGTTGTTCGGAGCTCCGTTGTCGATCCAGTTCCGGATATTCCCCCGGTCCACGGCATCCAGAGGGTTTCCGCCGCGCGGCATCCGTGTGCCGGACGTCTGTCGACCCTCGATCTTGATCACGAGATAGCTGTTCTCCGCGTCACCCGCCGCCACGAGTTGAAAGGCCTCCCCCGCCGCCTGGACGCCGACGAGCCGGCCGTAGTTCTCGGCCGCGCTTGCCTTGAGCGTAAGTCCGCCCGCACCGGAGCCGTGACAGGCCCCGGATGCACACCCGCGAGCCTGGAAAATCGGGTTGATGTCCGTGACGAAGGACGGATTCGCGAGGATCTCCCGCTCGGCAACGGGCTCCGTGATGCTGTCACCCCCGCACGCAGCCAGTGCCGCGACGGCGAGCGACGAGAGGACGATCCGAATGCGCATGAGCCCTCCACGACTCAGGATCAGGACACGGTTCGTGTTCATCTCGTATGACGCGAAACGGCCCTGGCGAACCACATCAACCCGCGGTTGCGTCAGAGGATCCGGAGTCGGTCATCCACCGTGCCGCCTGAGCACGATCCCGGGCAAGGCGCCGGTGACGCGACCACCATCGACGACGGCCTCGCCATTCACGAAGACGTAGTCGATCCCTTCGTTGGGTCCGCCCGGATCGGTAATGGTCGCGCCATCCTGCACGCGATCGAAGTCGAAGACGACCAGATCGGCGGCCTGCCCCTCGCGGACGTATCCACGATCCGAGAGCCCCACGATCTGCGCGGGCAGGCCGGTCGAGGAACGGACGAAGAACGGCAGCGTGATCGTGCCCTTGTCCCGAACGTACGTCGCGATCTTGTGCGGATAGGTCCCGTAGTACCGCGGATGCTGACCCGGGCGCGCATTGGCCACGATGCCCCCGTCGGTCGACGTCGCGGTGTACTCCTGGCGCATGTACCGCTCCACGTCCTCCGCGGACCCGGCGAGCCCCCGGAAGCGCACACCCGAGCGGAGCTGCGCCGTGCCGAGATCCAGGGCGAAGCGAAGCACCTGCTCGACCGCACTCACACCGTTCTCCCGAGCGACCTCACCGAGCGTCCGCCCGACAAGCGCCTCGTCCCGCGGGGAGATGACGATGATGTGCCGGTCGGCGCCGCCCTGCAGATCGAGGATGTACTCGGTGTCCGCCACGAGTTCGTCGCGAAGTAGGGGGTCGTCGAGGTGAGCCCGAAGGTTCTGATCCCACGCGTCCATGAGATCCCCGCGACTCCACTCCGGGTCGTCCAGTCCACCGCTGCGGTCGGTGCCGACCGGCGCATAGTACCAGCGCGGGATCACCTCGACGGACCCGCCCCCGAACGTTTCGTACGGATACTGGTCCAGGTACACCTGGACGCCCTCGGCACGCGCACGATCGATGGCCATCACATCGATGGCGGACTGACCCCACGTGGTCGGGCCCTTCGCCTTGATGTGCGTCCCGACGACGCGGATCCCCGCCTCGCGCCCGATCCGGATCGTCTCGTGCATCCCGTCAGTTGCCGTGAGCCTCCAGCCCTCCGGCCACGTCGGCGGCGGCGTGTACTCGTCCACGATGCTCGGGGTGAGCCAGAGCGGGAGCGGCGACTGGCTCCTCTGGTGCGCGTAGTAGAAGCCGTCGTACTCGGAGACGATCTCGGCGAGGGCGATGATCTCCTCGGTCGTGGAGAAGCGTCCCGGTCGATACTCCGGTCCGGCGCCGAGTCCCCATGCACCCTCCTCCATCCCCTGACGGACGAGGGCGCGCATACGCTCGATCTCGGCATCGGTGGCGTGACGCTCGTAGTCGTCGCCCATGACTGCTCCTCGCACCGTGCCGTGCCCCACCATGGGAATGATGTTCATCCCCACGCCGAGGCTTTCGTACCCGGCGATCTCCGCCGAAATCGGCCATGCAGGGTTCCGGCCGTCCGGACCGACGACGATGGTCGTGATCCCCTGGGCCACGAGATTCGCAGCCGCACGCGTCTCGGCATCTCCTTCGTAGAGCGAGCGGTCCGCGTGGGAATGCATGTCGATGAAGCCCGGCACGACATGCATGCCGGTCGCGTCGATCACCCTCGCGGCCGTGGCGCCGTCCAGATCGCCGACCGCCTCGATGACGCCGTTGCGGACACCCACGTCCGCGAGCACTTCGGGATTCCCGGTCCCGTCCAGGACAAGCCCGCCCCGAATGAGCAGGTCGAAGGACTGGGCCGCAGCCGGGGTCGCACGAAGCAGCCCCAGGACGGCGAAAACGGCGATGGGTCGAACGGCAGCGAAGCGCATCGGATCCTCCAGTGGTCGGAAGCGGTCACGATGCGCCGCCGTTCGCCGCCGTGCCACCCCACGACGCCAAGCTACCAGATGCGGAGCACGATCAGGAGCGGGACGTGGTCCGAGGCCACCGGCTCGTCGATGACTCGGTGTTCGACGATTTCGAACGACTCGGCCGGACGAAGCATCACGAAGTCGATCTCTCGCGCGGGATCGTCGGCCGGGAACGTCTCCGCGGGTCCGTCCTTGTCCACGACAAACCAGTCCTGTGCCTGCAGGCTCCTCAGGATCCGGTCTCCGCGTCGCGAATTGAAGTCGCCCGCGAGCACGACGGGGTGCTCCCGACGATCCAGGATCGCCGACAGCGAGTCGGCCTGAGCGAGCCGC
>CALHIO010000335.1 GCA_938030915.1 uncultured Gemmatimonadota bacterium | reverse complement strand
AACTCTACATCCCGGCAGAGCGCGCCGCGGATCTGTGGCGCACGCTGCTGGAACAGGGGCGCGATGCGGGCCTGATCCCGGCAGGGCTCGGGTCTCGTGATTCACTTCGGCTCGAGGTGGGCTACGCTCTGTACGGCAACGACCTGGACGAGGAGCACACGACGTTGGAGTCGGGCCTCGGGTGGGTGACGAAGATCGACAAGGGAGACTTCATGGGACGTGACGCACTGGCTGCGCAGAAGGAAGCCGGTGTCACGCGGCGTCTCGTCGGTCTTCGCCTGACCGGCAAAGGGTTTCCTCGGCCCGGGTACGACGTGGTGTCGGACGGTGAGGTGGTCGGTCACGTGACGAGTGGGACGGTCAGCCCGACACTGGGCTACGGGGTCGCGCTCGGATACGTGCCGGTCGAGCTGTCGAAGGCGGGGACCGAGGTTCAGGTCGACGCGCGCGGTCGTCTGGTCGACGCGGTCGTCCAGCGGCCGCCGTTCTACACCGAGGGCTCCATCAGGCGTTGAGGGTTCCGCGATGACCGCGCCGACTCACGATCCGAGGCTCTCTGTGGGCGTCCTGACCGTCAGCGACCGCTCGGCCGCCGGCGAGCGGGAAGACGTGAGTGGCGCTCGTATCGTCACATGGTGCGATGAACGGGGGTACCGCGTCGAGCAGCAGGCGATCGTTCCGGACGAGACGTCCGAAATCGTCGCGGTGTTGACCCGGTGGGCCGACGGCGGCATCGACGCGATCATCACGACCGGCGGGACCGGCCTCACACTCCGTGACGTTACCCCCGAGGCGACGCGGGCCGTGATCGACCGCGAAGCGCCCGGGATCGCAGAGGAGATCCGCCGGCAGGGGTTGGACGCGACACCCCATTCGATCCTTTCGCGAGGTGTCGCAGGTACACGCGGCCGCACCTTGATCGTAAACCTTCCGGGTAGCCCCGGGGGCGTGTCGGACGGACTCGCCGTCCTGGCACCCGTCGTCGACCACGCCGTGGCCCTGCTGCGTGGAGGAGATGCGCCACACGGTCCGAAGAGTGCCGGCGATGAGTAACGGCCGCGTGTTGATCTCGACGCACGACTTGCCCACGGCGGGCGCACTTAGGACGCGGTTCGAGGTGGTAGGGTACGACACGGATCTCGTGACTCCTTCTGAGCGGCTGACGGACTCCGACGCCCCTACCGTGCTGATTGTCACCGGTGTCGACGAGGACGGCTCCAGCGCGTTGGGGACGCAGGCGAAGTCGGAGTATCGCCTTCCCGTGTTCGCTGTCACGGACGACGACGGCTTCCGTGTCCGACACCCGGACTTCGACGAGATCTTTCCGACGGGTGGAGACCTCGACGACATCGTGCTCCTCGGACGCCGCGCCATCGAGCGGCAGAGACTCAGGGCGCTCACCGGCATCGTCGGCCAGACCGACGCGATGCGGCAGGTGCTCGAGCGCGTCGTTCAGATCGCACCGGTGACGTCCACGGTCCTCGTGACCGGCGAGTCCGGAACCGGCAAGGAACTCGTTGCCCGGGGCATCCATGCACTGTCTCCCCGGCGCCACAAGCCGTTCATCGCGGTCAACGTGGCGGCCCTGTCCGAGACGCTGCTCGAGTCGGAGCTGTTCGGACATGAGAAGGGTGCCTTCACGGGAGCGATCGACTCCCGAAAGGGCCTCTTCGAGCTCGCGGACGGTGGAACGATCTTCCTCGACGAGATCGGAGAAATGCCGCTTACGACGCAGACGAAATTGCTGCGGGTACTCGAGCAGCGGGAGTTCCACCGAGTTGGCGGAGAGTCCTCGATCAAGGTCGACGTGCGCATCGTCGCCGCAACGAACCAGGATCTGCGCCAACTGGTGGCGATCGGCGACTTCCGACGCGACCTCTACTTCCGTCTGAACGTGCTGGGCATCGAGCTTCCGGCGTTGCGCGAACGACGGGCCGACATCCCGCTTCTCGTGGAGCAGTTCGTCCGCGACGTGTCCGATCGGAATGAGCGGGCCTTCCCGGGAATCTCTCCCGAGGCGATGCAGATCCTCATCGACTACAGCTGGCCGGGCAACATCCGGGAGCTGAGAAATCTCGTGGAGTCGATGGTCGTGCTCGCTCCCGGACGGGTGATCCGCCCCGAAGACATTCCCGAGGAGGTACGTGGTGGCGGCGTGGCATTACTGCCCGTGGCAATTCCGCGTGGTGGCGGCACCGGAGAGGGGGAGGGGCGGGTCTCGAATCTTCGCCCGGAGCTGGAGTTCGTGTTCCGCACGCTGGTCGAGTTGAGGGTCGATATGGACGATCTGCGTCGGGAGTTCGACGCTTACCGAGGGGACATGACCGGGCGTGAGCCGTCGGACACGCTTCTCGGGTCCGTGGGATCCGGCGAAATCGCGATTCCGGCCAGCATCGAGATTCCTGCGTACGTCCCGGGGGAGGACGCCCCCCTTTCCGAGGAGCCGGAGGATGACGTGGTCGTGTATCGCCGTGGGATGACGATCGACGACATGGAGCGTGCTGCCATCGAAGCCGCGTTGCAGGACGTCGAGGGCAATCGCCGAAAAGCCGCAGAGCTGCTCGGTATCGGCGAGCGCACGCTATACCGGAAGATTTCGCGATACGGTCTGGATACCTGACGAGTCGACGCAGCTTCGTCGTCAGCGACTCCCGGTGGCGCGCGCCCGTGCCCGTGCCCGCTCCCCCTGAATTCGAGGCAGGATGCCACTCCAGGCACTCGTCTGATCGAACCCATAGACGAGTACGAGCTCGGATTCGAGATCAACATTCGTCGGGAAGGCGTAGACGGCGAGCTCGGTCTGACGCTGGAGTACGCGGCGCTGCTGCCAGCCGGGCGTGATCGGCGCGATACCGGCCGGCAGGACCCGCAGGCCCTGCGTGAGGAGCTGAATCTCCTCCGGGACGAATGCCACGTCGGCCTCTGCCGTGAAGAAGGAGACCAGGAAGAGGGTCGCATCACTCGGGAGACTCCCCCGATGTACCGCGGCGATGCCACGAAGGCGCTCCTCCGTGTCCGGTGCCGTGACGCGGATCACACTCTCGTCCAGGGGCGTCACCATGATCTCCAGGTCCCGACTGGAGAGAGACATGGAGACTTCCGACTGGAGAAGTGAGCCATGACCTCTCGGAGGCATGATCGACACGGGAGCGATGGTGTTCGAGTTCTCCACGGCCGGTGCGATGGTGCAGGCCGTGGCCATCGTCCCGAGCACCGATATCAGCAGTCGCCTCGAGAGGAAGAAGCGCCGCGCAGGATTTGGTGCCCGATCGACCTCCGTGCTGCGGTCATGCGATCTCAGCGTCACGCCTCCTCATGAACGAGTCC
>CALHIO010000334.1 GCA_938030915.1 uncultured Gemmatimonadota bacterium | reverse complement strand
GTCCGTGGCGGAGAGGTCCTTCTGCAGAGGGGGTACGGCTTCGTCGACCTGGAGTGGGGGGTGCGGACGCCCGCGGAGGGTGACGCGTCGTACGAGATCGGTTCGGTCACGAAGCAGTTCACGGCAGCCGCGATTCTGCTTCTAGCCGAGGAAGGCCGGATCGACCTCGATGCCGACGTGACCGAGTACATCGACTTCGATACCCGGGGCCGGTCCATCCCGGTACGCAGGTTGCTGGACCATACGTCCGGTGTGCGCAGCTACACGGAGATGTCGGTCTTCGAAACGCTGTCGAAACTCGACCTTCCCCGGGACACGCTCGTTCGGTTGGTCGAAGCGGAAGCGTTCGATTTCGAGCCGGGGACAGCTCAGATCTACAACAATTCGGCCTTCTTCCTGCTGGGTCTGATCGTCGAGTCGCGCAGCGAGCAGACCTATGAGGACTTCGTGCAGGAGCGTCTCTTCGATCCTGCGGGGATGACCGCGTCCTATTACTGCGATGAGGTCGCAATGCGCGATCGTCGAGCGCACGGGTACGATGCTGTCGGTCCCGAACGGCTCATCCGTGCGCGGTATCTCGACCATGCTTGGCCGTACGCCGCAGGCTCACTCTGCTCCACCGTCGACGATCTGGTGAAGTGGAACCAGGCGCTCCACGGTGGTCGAATCCTTTCGGATGCCTCCTACCAGCAGATGACGACCGCGCAGCCACTCGAGGACGGGTCTTCTATCGAGTATGCGATGGGGATCTCGGACGGAATGCGTGGAGAGACGCCGGTTCACAGCCATGGGGGCGGGATCAACGGATTCGTATCCATGCTCGCCTGGTACCCGGAGCATCAGCTGAGTGTCGTCGTCCTGCAGAATTCCACCGCGCCTCCTGGTGCCGGTTCGCTCGCGTCGACCTTCGCGGATCTGGTGCTGGGGCCGACGGCCGAGCCACCGGAACAGCCGTTCACGGGGGTGCTGGCGGAATTCGAAGGGACGTATCGTGGACCGGCTCGCGGACAGGACATGGAGATCCGGGTGGAGGCCGCCGGTGGCCGCCTCGAGTTCACGACGTCGGGTTCGGACGTGCCGGTGGTTCCCGTATACGTGGGCGACCTCACCTGGGTGGAGGACGGAGTCCGTTACGTATTCCGTCGCGATGGGGACCGAGTCGTCGAACTCCGGTTCGCGGGAGGCGCGTCTCATTACGTGTTGAGGCGTACAGGCCCCTGACCGTCGCGGCCGCTCGGATATCGTGTTCAGGCCTTGAGGGGGGCGGCGCAACGAAGCCGCGGCGACGACGTATATCGTTAAAGATCTATCGTCACGTCGCGCCCTTTACGGGGGGCGGACCTCGGCATGCAGGCCCCATGGCACGTTTGACGCTCGAATTTTACTACCCCTTAGTGGCGCTTCTGCTGTCGGGTGTCATGGCCTCGCCTGCGCTGAATGCTCAGGTCGAGATGTCCGCGGAGGCCCCTCCACCTCTGGCGTATCTGGAAGGTCAGATCGTCGACAGCATATCCGGTGATCCCATTCCAGGGGTCCTGATCCGCATGGACAGTGGACAGGAAGCCTTTACGGATCGCCGGGGCCGTTTCGAGTTCGGTGATCTCCCGGAAGGGAAGCGTCTCCTGGCGATGATGACGGCCGACTGCCGGATTACCTGGGGACAGGTCACCGTCGTTCAGCGGTTTCCGCGAGAGGTCCGTTTTCGACTGCCACCGGCGTTCAGCGCCAAGGCTGACGAAGATCGTCGGGAGGTCGAGGAACGCCAGCGGTCCACGGGGCGGCGGCTCGAGGCGCACGAGATCGAAGCGATGAATGCCCGTAGCGTCATGGAGCTGATCCGCAGGCTCGCACCGAACATGGTCAGTCCGATGCCGGGGGATGTCGGTGCGACTTCGACATTCCGGTCGGCCCGTGGCCGCTCGACGCACGTCGCCGACCCCCCGGTCCTGATCATCGACGGCGTACGAACCCCGGGCGCGGAGGGCACCCTGTCTCAGATGCGGCCAAACGAGGTCGAATGGATCGAGGTGCAACCGGGTGCTGCTGCCGGGTGGGAGTATGGGTCAGCCGGCGCGAGTGGTGTGATCAAGGTCTCTCTCAAGAAGGGACTCGCGTCGGGGGCCGAAGAACGTCCCACCGCCGCTCCGTGCATCGTACCCGCGTTTCCACGCGACTGAGACATCCGTTTACACGAGGCGTCTGTCGAGGGAAACGGATGGCGTTCTCGGGTGGGCCAAACCCTTGTGACCCCTTGCGTAAACATCTTGACATTGGTTCTGCCGAGGGGTAAAACCTACCTGTTGGGATGAGGTTGGGAGGATTGGGTTCATGTACCTAGGGTCAATTGAGGAGGTCTCATGACTCTACGGACGTTCGTTACGGGCTCCGTGAAAGCCGCCCGCAATCTCGCGATTGCATTGGCTTTCACGGTGTTCAGTGCGGTCGGTGTGACCGCTCAGAACACCGGAACGGTCACCGGTCTGGTCCGCGATGCCGCGACCTTGGCTCCCCTTGCGGGTGCTCAGGTTGCGATCGATGGCACCGGAATCGGTGGCCTGGTCAACAATGTTGGCCGGTTCCTGCTTCTGAATGTTCCAGCAGGAACGCAGACGGTGAACGTCACGATGATCGGCTACAGCGCCGGTTCTCAGACGGTCAACGTCACGGCTGGTGGTACCGCCACCGTCGATTTTCAGCTGCGTGAGCAGGCTCTCTCGCTCGAGGGCGTGGTCGTGACCGGTACCGCTGGTCAGGCCCGTCGTCGCGAGGTGGGTAACTCCATCGAGTCCGTTGGTGCGTCCGACATCGCAATCGCAGCGATCACAGACGTCTCCAACGTGCTTCAGGGCCGTGCCGCCGGCGTTTCGATCGCCGGCACGGACGGTCAGGTCGGCTCCGGGTCCGAGATCCGGATTCGCGGTAACAGCTCGATTTCGCAGAGCAACCGCCCGCTGATCTACATCGACGGCGTGCGTATGGAGAACAACTCCCTCATGTCGGCTGATGAGGGTGCGGCCGGTACGATGGCGATCGACGGCATCAACCCGAACGATATCGATCGGATCGAGATCGTGAAGGGTCCTGCGGCTACGACGCTGTACGGTACCGAGGCTGCAGGTGGCGTGATCCAGATCTTCACGAAGCGTGGATCGTCTGGCGCGCCGGCGTGGGCGATCACCGTTGATGGTGGACTGTCCCGCATGGGTCACCAGGGTCCGCAGGTGGGCTCGGACGTGGTTCCGATGGCGAACTACTTCACCGAGAACAACCCTGACATCTACCCGTCGGGCGACTATGGCACCGAGTGGCTGCTTCCGGACGGTGACATCGGGAACGCCAACGGGCTGCGTCTCAACGACTGCGCCTCGGGCGTAAACCTGAGCCAGATCTATCCGACGATTAACGATTACGGCGCAGAGCCGGGTTGTCCGGAAAGCGGTTCATGGTTCCGTGACGCGCAGATGCAGCGCTACAACCTGAGCGTCCGTGGCGGTGGTGAGACGGCGACGTACTTCGTCTCGGGCCGCTACGCCGATGAGCAGGGTGTGGTCGATCCGCAGGGCCAGAACAGCTACAACCTGCGCGCCAACGTGCAGTTCCAGCCGTTCGATGGCCTCGATGTCAGCCTGAACAACATGTACACGAAGCGGAACATCACGTGGATCCCGAACGGCAACAACGCATCGGGCCTGTTCCTCAACGTGCTGCGCGGCGAGCGTGGGTACACGCCGGGCAACGACGACTCGCTCGTCATGTTCAACGACATCAACACCAACTCGTCGCAGTGGGTGACGTCTGCGTCGATCGGTTGGTCTCCGACGACGTCGTTCTCGCACCGTCTCAACTTCGGGATGGACTACACGTACCTCGACTTCGTCGATTTCAAGCCGTACGACAACTACGAGAACCCGCTGGGTGATCGTGAGGTCGATGAGTACAGCGACCGCAACATGACCTTCGACTACAAC
>CALHIO010000333.1 GCA_938030915.1 uncultured Gemmatimonadota bacterium | reverse complement strand
CGTTCTTCCCGAGCGGCGCGGAGAGGTCCACCCCGAGCGACCCCTGCGACTCGTCCGGATGATGGAGGTGTTCGCGGAGCGAGGGCTCGATCAGGACGTGATGCAGCTGTCCCTGCTCGACGATCCGCTCGACTACGTAGGGTACGCCCACACGCCCGAACATGTCGAGTCCGTGCGTCAGATCGACGTCAGTGGGCGCGTGGCCGAACTCGCGGTCTCGGGCGCGCTCGGGGCGGTGGAGGCCGTAGCGACGGGCGAGGTGAAGAACGCCTTCTGCGCCAGCCGCCCCCCGGGGCACCACGCGAACAACACGGGTGCAGAGGAAGGCTTCTGCTTCTACAGCAACGCGGCCGTCGCGGCCCGGTATGCCCAGCGGGTCCACGGATTCGAGCGAGTCCTGATCCTCGACTGGGACTACCATCACGGAAATGCCACCCAGAACGCGTTCTACGACGATCCGAGCGTGCTCTTCTTCTCCACGCACGACTGGCAGGCGTACCCGGGGACGGGTGATCCGTCCCTGACGGGAGAAGGTGAGGGGACGGGGTACACCATCAACCGTCATCTCGACTGCGGCGCGCGAGACGCGGACATGCTGCGCCATTGGGATGAGTCGCTGCTCCCCGCGGTGCATCGCTTTCAACCGGAGTTCGTCATCGTCTCGGCGGGGTTCGACAGCCGTCGCGACGACCTGCTGGGGTGCTTCGACGTCAGCGACGACGCCTTCCGACGCATGACCCGGATGGCGATGGATCTGGCCGAAGACCATGCGGACGGGCGGCTCGTCTCACTCCTGGAAGGGGGGTACAACGTGGAGGGCAATGCCCTGGCCGCCGCTGCCCACCTGGAGACGTTGATCGCCGGCTCGTGACGAACGGTCAACCGCGCTCGGAGATCCCGGCGCGGCGTCGTTTCGTTCGTGTGCGGCTACCGGGCGCCGAGCGCTCGTTCCGGCGGGATCCGGGCCATCGACGCCTGCTCGTAGGCGTACGCGAATGCGAGCAGCCGTGCTTCGGTCCATGCCGTACCTGCGAAGGTCAATCCGACCGGTAGTCCATCGACGAGTCCCATCGGGACTGAGATCAGGGGATATCCAGCCACCGCTGCGACCACGGTGAGGCCCGGCGGACGCGTTCCCCGTGGGCCCTCGGGGATCGGTCCCGCACGAGGAGTCCCATCGGGCTCGATCCGGGACGCCGGAGTACCGGTGGGCGTGACCAGCCCGTCCAGGTCGTACTCCTGGAGCAGTCGATCGATGCCTTCGTCGCGGGTGAGTCGATGCCCGTTCGCGAGGGCCGCGCGGTAATCCGCACCAGACCGGCCGTTCTCGGTCGCCTGGGCGTCATCCCAGTAGTCCATCGTATGCATGCTCTCGCGTGGATCGGTCAGGCTGAATTCGATCAGATCCGAGAGGGTTCGGACGGGCACCGGACCGGGGGTCGTCTCCAGATACGCATTCAGGTCGACCTTGAAATCATGGAGCAGGATGACACGCATCTCGGGACGTGGATCGACGAGTGCGTTCGAGGGCAGCTCTATGAGATCGGCACCTTGGGCCTCGAGCACGTCCAGTGCCGCGCCGAAGAGTGGGGTCACGCTCGAGGCGCTCGGGCCCGTAGGTCGGATCACGCCGAGGCGCACACCCTGCAGTGCATCCGGATCGAGGGCCGCCTCATACGGCTCGACGTGCTCGTCCGCCTCTGCCGACCATGGATCCTCCGGGTCCGTGCCGGCGATCGCGTCGAGAATCATCGCGGCGTCCCGGACCGATCGGGTCATGGGGCCGGAGGAGTCCTGATTAAGGCTGATCGGCACGATCCCGCGACGGGACACGAGCGCGATCGTCGGCTTCATCCCGACGATGCCGTTGACTGACGATGGGCCGACGATCGAGCCCGCGGTCTCAGTACCGATCGTGGCCGCGGCGAAGCTCATGGCCGTGGCCACGCCCGAACCGCTGCTGGATCCGGCCGGGCTGCGTCGGATGTCGTATGGATTCTTCGGGCTTCCACCGACCGTGCTGCCGTTGAACGACGCCGTATTTCTGAAGCCGGCGAACTGTGAGAGGTTGACCTTGCCGAGGATCACCATGCCGGCCGCGCGGAGGCGAAGAGTCACCTCCGAGTCACGCTCCGGCATATTCTCGGCCAGCGCATATGAACCGGCCGTCGTAGGCATCCCGATGGCATCGAGATTGTCCTTGAGGAGGATGGGCACGCCGTCGAGCGGCCCCCGTTCCTCGCCGGCGGCGCGGCGGGCGTCTGAGGCGGCGGCCTGCTGGAGCGCGTCCGGTGCGATGGCGATGACCGAATTGAGCTCCCCGTCCATCGCCGTGATTCGCGCGATATATCCTCCGGTCACGATCGCCGACGTCGTGCGTCCGGCGGCCAAGTCGTCGGAGATCTGGTGGAGAGGGACCTCGGCTACGGAATAACCAGCCGTTGATGCCGGGGGCAGATCCTCGGGAGAACAGGCCGTCAGGAGAGCGACTGTGAGGAGTGTGAGCAGCGAGTTCCGGAAGGCGAGCATGGGCAGTCCTCGGATGTTGGGCGCCGACGGCTCGGGTCCCCCGATAGCGGTGTGCCCCCGGGCCGCAATGGCTGGCAAGGTAGGCCGACCGAGCGGAGCGGACGAGCGTCAGGACATCTATCGACGGATCTACCAGATCCTCACGGATGACGCGCCGTGGATTCCGGTGATGCGCCACACAGGCCTCGAGCCTGCTCGGGACGCGCCTACCCGACCGGCTGACAGGACGCCAATGACCCGGTGAACCGTCCGGAATCGATGACGAGCTCTTCATCGAGCGTCACGCTCGTTTCGAGCATGCACAGTCCTAGATGTGCGTCGCTTCGGATCGTGCCTCCAAAGAACTGGTCGTCGTTGCTGCCGAGCTCGACCTGGACCGACCCCAGAAACCCCTCCGAGTCGGCATTTCCAGCGCCGGATTCTGGAAACTGCACGAGCGGCGCCGTCCAGGACGCGCGGTGGTCCGTACCCCAGGCGACGTGACCGGCCATGAAGGCGTTGGGGTCACGGTACCCGGCCAGGTGGGACTCGAGAAGCGTCGCGTCGAGGCCCCCCTCGATCGCCACGGCGCGGCCTCCCTCGAATCGGATACGAACCTCGTCGTCGATGTACCGGCCCAGATGGAAGACTTGATCTCCTCGCCCCAACACGAGCGTCCCCTCGACACTCCCTTCCAGTGGAGCGATCTCGACCATCGCTGCTCCCCAGAAGTCGAAGTGGCCCGGCTCGTCGGCGACACCACAGTGAGCCAGGGCGGGCCGACCCTTGACCGTCATGCTCAGGTCCGTGCCACGAGCTGAGTGGATGGACAGGGTCGTTGCCTCGGCCAGGCGTCGCGCCCCGATTCTGGTCCGGGTCATGACATCGGTATCGGCCGAAAGTCGTCGCAGCACGTGCTGCGGCTGGACCGCCAGGAGCGCCCGTGTCCCGCCCTGCAGGGCGGCTCGCACGTACGGGTCGTAATGCAGACGATG
>CALHIO010000332.1 GCA_938030915.1 uncultured Gemmatimonadota bacterium | reverse complement strand
GGCAAGCGGCCCCCCTCGCGTGTCCCTAGATTGCCCGAATCCTCAACCGCTCAGGGAGTCTTCATGGACAAGCTGGTCGAGATGTTCAAGACGGGAGGGCGTGCCAACCGAGCGTGGTACCTGTGGCACATCGTTCTCGATGATCTCGCCATCATCACCGGTGTTCTTGTCTTCATCCTTCTATCGGGACTGACGGACAGCATGCTCTTCATGCTGCCGGCCGCTGGCGTGCTGGTTGCCGGCGTGTGGGCAGGCGTGTGTATCACGATCAAGCGGCTTCACGATTTGAACCGGCCTGGATGGCACTGGCTGCTCTTCATGATTCCCCTCTACAACATCTACCTCGCGATCCTGCTGCTCTTCAAGAAGGGCACGGACGGCTCCAACGACTTCGGTTCGGATCCGCTCGCGGGATACAAAGCACTTCCGTGAGGGGGCGGTGATGCGCAGCAGCCGTCCGTTTCGTCGCGGACGGTGCCGCTGGTTGCCTGCGGCCGTCGTCTGGATCGCGACGCTGGTCGGCGCGCCGCCGCTCGCCGGCCAGTCGCTCAACGTGTTGCTCACGAACGACGATGGCGTGGAGGCGCCCGGCATCGTCGCGCTGCGCCGTGAGCTCCTGGACGCGGGGCATCGCGTGACCGTGGTGGCACCGCTCGAAAACCAGTCGGGTGTCGGTTCCGCGGTCACGACATCGGGCACGATCGACTACGAGTCGAGGGGGGACGGCATCTGGATGGTGGACGGGACGCCCTCCGACGCCGTCGCACTGGCCCTCGTGCACATCATGCGCTCCGATCCTCCCGATCTCGTGATTTCGGGGGCGAATTTCGGGCAGAACGTGGGCGCCAGTGTGATGTCTTCGGGAACCGTAGGCGCGGCACTGGCCGCCGCGCGGGCGGGTGTCCCGGCGATCGCTCTGAGCGTGGCCATCGACCCGAGACAGGCGGAGAGCCCAACCCCGTACGCAGGGACACGGGATGCTCTGGTCCCGGCCTCCGAGTTCGTGGTCGAGGTCGTTCGTCAGCTGGCGGAGACCGGCGGTGAGGGGCTTCTGCCTCCGCGTGTGATCCTGAACGTGAATTATCCGGCGGTGGGCTCCGACGCCCCGGACGGCGTGCGGTTCGCCTCGGTGTCGTCTCTGCGCGGATTCCGGCAGGTCTTCTCCGTTTCCGGGCAGGGAGGTCCGGCGCGGGTGGAGATGGCGCTGGCCAACGCCGACCAGGCGGAGGCAGGCTCTGATCTGGCGCTCCTTGGAGCGGGCTTCGTCACGATCAGCGTGCTCGACGGAGATCTGGATGCCGGGCAGGCGAGTTGGGAGCCTCTCCTCGAGCGCCTGATCATCGAGCGCTGACGTCGCACTCGTCGAGGTGAGACGACTTCGGCACGACCGGAACATTCGGGGGGTACGTCTCGATGGTCTCGTCCGGGACACACTCCAGGACGAACGGATCAACCCATCCGAACGACAGGAGAACGCATGACGCGTAGTCTCGAGTGGCGGTACCACCGCCCTGGCTGAACAAGCTGTAATCGCACTCGAGAGTTTCTCGAGCAGAACCAGATCTCGGACGGCGAGGTGCAGAGCACCGGCTCGGATCCGATCGAAGGAGATGCCGCCCTTGCCTTGCTGGACGGCGTGAAGGACCTGTACGTGGCGAAGGGCAAGAAGTCGGTGCACTTCGACCTCACCTCGGCACGGCCATCGGACGACGAGCTCTTGAGTCACATGCTGGGCCGGTCGGGCAAGCTTCGCGCCCCCGCGATGCGATCCGGTGACCGACTCATTGTCGGATTCAACAGCGAGCTTCTGGAAGAGACCCTGCTCTGACCTGTTGGGCCGAACCACCCACTCGCGAGAGGAAGGATGACCATGCTCGAACATCGGACGTCTGCGAATCGGGGTATCGCATGGGCTCTGGTGGGCGTCCTGGCGATGGCGGCGTCGGTCGCGGGCCAGACCCCGACTGCGTCTCAGGCTCGTGAGGCGATCGAGGCCGCTCAGGCCGAGCCGGGCGAGGAGGGACTGGGTCGACTCACGCTGCCGCAGCTCATGGAGCACTTCGGCGTGCCCGGGGTCAGCGTCGCGGTCATCCATGATTTCGAGATCCACTGGGCCAGTGGCTTCGGGATCGCGGACGTGGAGACCGGCGACCCGGTAGACCCGGAGACGATGTTCCAGGCCGCATCCATCAGTAAGCCGGTTGCCGCGATGGCGACGGTGCGCGCCGTGCAGGACGGCCTCTTCGGGCTCGACGACGACATCAACACCATTCTTCGGAGCTGGGAGCTCGATGGTGCCGGCTTCACCGACACCAGGC
Organism: uncultured Gemmatimonadota bacterium; assembly: GCA_938030915.1. Lineage (GTDB taxonomy): Bacteria > Gemmatimonadota > Gemmatimonadetes > Longimicrobiales > Gaopeijiaceae > UBA2589. The sequence continues at coordinate 6,437 of CALHIO010000332.1, read as the reverse complement.
CCGTCACGCCTCGGGGTCTGACCAGTCACACCTCCGGTCTGGGGGACGGGTTCGGTTTCCCCGGTTACGACCCCGGGATCGTACTTCCCACGACCGTTCAGATCCTCGAGGGTCACGACCGCTCGAATGTCGGGGAGGTCTTCATGGAGCGAGAACCCCTGACGTTCTTCGAGTACTCGGGCGGTGGGGTTACGGTGATGGAACTCGCACTCAGCGAGGCGCGGGACATGCCGTTCGAGGCGTTGATGCAGCGCGATGTTCTCGGGCCGATCGGGATGACTCGGAGCTCGTTCGAGCAGCCGATTTCGGCTGCCAATGATCGAAACGCCGCACGCGCGCATGACGGGGAGGGGCGGTCCCGAGGACCCAAATGGCACGTCTATCCCGAGATGGCCGCCGCTGGACTGTGGACGACGCCTTCGGACCTCGCGCGTTTCGCGATCGATGTGCAGCTCACGGTGCGTGGGGACGAAGGAGCGGTGCTGGAGCGCCAGATGGTCGATGAGATGCTCCGTCCGGTGGGCGTGGGTCCATACGCAGTGGGATTCTCCATCAGCAGGCTCGGCGAGGGCTGGTACTTCGGCCACGGTGGGAGTAATTGGGGATTCAGGGCACAGCTTCTCGCCCATACGGCGAAGGGGTACGGCTTCGCGATCATGACCAATGCCGATCGTGGGAGCGCGTTGATTGCCGAGTTGAGCCGTCGAATTCAGCGGGCGTACGAATGGGATTCGGTAGCCGAAGGAGTTCGCCGCGGCTACCGTCGCTGATCACTTCAGACCCGGATGGCCCATGAGCACTCGTCGCATCGTTGTCGTCACCGTGTTCGCTCTTCTCGTCATGGCTCCGCTTGGTGCGCGATGGGACGCACGCCGCGACATCGAGGGGATGTCAGAGGCGGCTGCCGCCTTCCTGCGCAGTCTGGATGAAGATCAGGTTGCCGCCGCGACGTTCGAGCTCGAGGTCGATGAGCGCACGCGCTTTCACTTCATTCCGATCGAGATGTTCGAGCGTCGCGGAGTGATGATCGCGGACATGTCGCCGCTTCAGCGTGAACGGGCGCACGCGCTCCTCGAGGCCGGGCTGAGTCAGCGGGGGCACATGACGACGATGCAGATCATGGAGCTCGAGGACGTACTCCTCGCATTGGAGGGAGGGCAGCGGTTCGCTCGGGATCGCGACGAGTACCTCTTCAGCATCTTCGGGTCGCCTTCTCCGGACGGTGACTGGGCGTGGCGATTCGAGGGACACCACGTCTCACTGCATGTCACGGTCGTGGGTGGCCGGATCGCAGTGATGACGCCCGCCTTCCTGGGGGCGAACCCGGCGGAAGTACGGGACGGACCTCAGGCGGGCCGACGCGTGCTCGGCGACCGGGAAGACGCGGGGCGGACGCTCGTTCGTTCGCTCGATGCGGCGCAGCGGGATCTCGCCATCCTCCAGGCGGATGCACCGCGCGACATCCTCACGGGCGCGGATGTGGATGTTCAGCGGTTCGACGCTGAAGGGGTCGTCGCGGCCGACCTTCGCCCCGAGCAGCGACGCCTGCTCTTCGATCTCATCGACGTCTATCTGTCGCTCATGGCCGAAGACATGGCGGAGCATCGGCGAAGCCGCCTTCTCGCGGACGATCCCGACGCGATTCGCTTTGCATGGGCGGGCAGCATCGAACCGGGTGAGCCCCATTATTATCGAGTCCAGGGCCCGACCTTTCTGATCGAGTACGACAACACGCAGAACGGCGCGAATCACATCCACTCCGTGTGGCGTGAATTCGAGGGCGACTTCGGCCGCGACCTGCTTCGCGAACATCGACGACGGCATCCCCACGACTAGCGGACCCGAGCGGGCTGGTCGCAGGACGATCCGTATCGTGGCGTGGCAACCGGCCCGGATCGAAGCGTTCGACCACGAACGGGCGCCCGCTGCGTCGCTGACCGTCTTGCCTGGCGGCCGGTGGTCCGGCATGGTTCGCGACGTCACATCCGAGCAGGGCAGACGAGGGCGGGACGATGTCGCCGACACGGAGAGAATTCATTCGGACAACCGGCGTCGCAGGCGCTGGGGTTGCCCTGTTGGGCACCGCTGCGTGCGCTGGTGCACCGGCCGAGTCCGGGGACGTGGCCGATGCACCCCCCGAGTCGCTCCGGATTCTGCTCCTGGGTGGAACCGGCTTCATCGGACCGCACATGGTTCGCTATGCGGTGGAGCGTGGGCACCAGGTCAGCATCTTCACGAGAGGGCGGCGGGAGATCGATCTGCCTGAGAGCGTGGAGCAGCTCGTCGGTGATCGAAACGACGACCACACCGCGTTGGAAGGGCGGACGTGGGACGTCGTGCTCGACAACAATGCGCAGGACTACCGCTGGGTGCAGAAGAGCACGGCGCTGCTCGCCGGCGCGGCCCGGCAGTATGTCTTCGTGTCCTCGATCTCCGCGTATGCGCTGGAGGGATTCGGCTGGGATCGAGCCGAGGAGGTCATGCTCGAGCCCCTGGTCGATGAAGACTACGCCCGCATCCAGCCTCCCACGGGCTGGCGCGACGGAGACGATGCGCCCTACGGGCTCATGAAGACGTTGAGCGAGGACATCGTCCACGCGGCGTTCCCGGGGCGTGCGACCATCGTGCGACCGGGCCTGATCGTCGGTCCGGGGGACATGACCGATCGATTCACCTACTGGCCGGTGCGACTCGATGACGGGGGCGAAGTTCTGGCGCCCGGCAACCCGGACCACGCCAATCAGGTCATCGATCAGCGCGACCTCACCGAGTGGATCGTGCGGCTTGCGGAGAACGGCACCGCCGGTGACTTCAATGCGACTGGACCGGCGGAACGCCTTTCCATGGGCTCGATGCTCGACCAGATCGGCGACGCGATCGACACCCCGTACGACCTGACCTGGGTGCCGGAGTCCTTCCTCGAGGAACAGGGGGTCGCCCCGTGGCAGGACCTCCCCGCCTGGATTCCGGGTGATCCGCTGATGTTCGTCGACGTCCGCGACGCCGTCGCTGCAGGACTGACCTTCCGACCTCTGGCCGTGACCGCGCGGGACACGCTCGAGTGGGATAAGGCACGGCCGGCGGAAGAGCGCGCGAACCGGCGCTTCGGAATGAGCCGCGAGCGGGAGCACGATCTGCTGAATGCATGGGCCTCGGCCCAGGGATGATGCGCTGATGCTCAGAACGCTGCTGGGATGGGCCGTCGAGTTCGAGAATGACGATGAGCCCAGGGGGATGATGCAGGCGGCGGCCTACGGCTTCTTCATCATGCTGTCCTACTACATCCTTCGCGCGGTCCGGGACGAGATCGCAGCCGCGGACAGGGGCAATCTCCAGATTCTCTGGACCGTCGTCTTTCTCGTGATGGTCGCCGCCGTGCAGGCGTATTCGTGGGTCGCGACTCGGTACCCGCGCGGAGTCTTCGTCCCGGCGGCGAACCGCTTTTTCATCGCGTGCCTGGTCGGCTTCTGGGCCGCACTGCAGCTCCTTCCCGAGGCGACGTTCATCTGGATCGACCGCGTCTTCTACGTGTGGACGAGTGTTTTCGCGCTCTTCGTCGTGACCGTCTTCTGGGGTCTCGTCGCCGACTGCTTCACGAACGACCAGGGAAAGCGACTTTTCGGCTTCATCGCGATCGGCGCCTCGGTCGGAGGTATCGTCGGCTCGACGCTGACCGCTGCTCTGGCAACCCAGGTTCCCGTCTTCACACTTCTCCTGATCTCGTGTCTTCCCCTGGAGATCGCGTCGTGGTGCGCGCGTGCGTTACACAGGGGATTCGGCACGGGGGACGTCCGTGTCTCGGGTGAAGCGGAGAAGCCTCTGGCGGGCGACGCGCTGTCCGGGATGAAGGCGGTCTTCCGGTCCCCATACCTGCTCGGGATCGCCTCCTTCATCGCGTTGATGACCTTCGCGTCGACAATCCTCTACTTCGCCCAATCCGACCTCGTATACGAGGCGATGACGGACCGAGGTGAGCGACGGGCATTTCTGGCCCGTATCGACCTCGTGGTGAACACCCTCACCATCCTGCTCGAGGTCTACCTGACGGCCCGTATCATCAAGTGGTTCGGCGTCGCGGTGACGCTCGCGATCGTTCCGGTCGCGGTCGCGGGTGGCTTTCTCGCGCTCGGTCTGTGGCCGACGCTCTGGACGTTGGTGGTGGTTCAGGTCCTCTACCGTGCGGGGCGTTACGGTCTGGCGAAGCCGGCGCGGGAGGTCCTGTTCACCGTCCTTCCTCGAGAAGAGAAGTACAAATCGAAGGCCTTCATCGACGCCGCGGTATACCGCGGTGGCGATCTCGTGAGTGGCTGGATCTATGCAGGGCTCGCCTTCCTCGGATTGACGGTCGGTCCGATCGCGCTGATTGCGGTTCCCGCTGGCGTGCTGTGGGCGGTCGTCTCGGTCCGGGTGGGTCGCTCCGGGGAGGTTCGTGCCGCGGAGCTCGCCGGTGAAGGTGGCTCGACAACAACGATGTCCGTCTGAGGAGGTACCTATGCGCGTGATGTCCCTCGTTTTCCTTGCGGTCGCCTCGACCGCACAGCCCGTGATCGCCCAGGACCTGGATGCTCCGCGTCCGATCGCCGGAACGGAGACCGTCTTCATTGAAGAGATGACGTGGATGGAGGTTCGGGACGCGCTGCTGGACGGGATGACGACCGCCATCGTGGCCACGGGCGGGGTCGAGCAGAACGGACCGTACGTCGCGTCCGGAAAGCACAACTTCGTGCTGAGCGCGACGACGCAGGCGATCGCCGAGGAGCTCGGAGACGCCCTCGTGGCACCGATCGTGAAATTCGTCCCCGAGGGAAGCATCGATCCTCCCTCCGGGCACATGCGGTATCACGCGACGATCTCTGTCCGACAGGAGACGTTCGAGGCGCTGCTCACGGACATCGTCATGTCGCTCGAGGCTCACGGCTTCCTCGACATCGTCCTCATCGGAGACAGCGGCGGAAACGTGCGTGGTATGCAGAACGTGACGGCGGCGCTCAATGAAGCGTGGGCCGATCAGCCCTCTCGGGTGCACTTCATTCCCGAGTACTACACCGAGGACATCTACAGCTGCGATTTCCTCAAGGAAGAACTGGGCATCTTCCAGCAGCCGGACAACTGCGTGGCCACTCGAAACGAGTACCACGACGACTATCACTACTCGTCGATCATCGCCACGACCGATCCGGAGCGTATCCGGGCACGTCAGCGGATCGAGGCCGGGCTCTTCAGCATCAACGAGGTCGACCTCAACCCGCTCGAGCAGACCATCGAGAACGGTCGCCGGCTGGTGGCGTATCGTGCCGAGATCACTGCGAGGGCGATACGGGCCTCGATCGCGGCGGGGCGCGCGCCCTGACCATCAGCCACGGACATCACGATGAAGCGAATCGAAGGGGCCGCGTTGCCTCACAATCCGGCCGACCCGAACAACTTCGTCCTTCCGGCGACGATGCAGCGGCTACTCGGCCGCGATGACGGTGAGTCGGTCCGGCTGTATCGGGTGACCTTCGAGGAGGGAGCCCGGACCAACTGGCATACCCACAACGACAGTCAGCTCCTCTTCGGTCTGAGCGGGTGCTGCGTCGTCGTGGATCGGGTTGGCAACGAACTCCTCCTCGAGCCCGGCGACGTCGTGGTGATCGAGGCTGGGCTCGAACACTGGCATGGAGCCGCTCCCGGAGGGGCAGGAGCGCATCTGGCCATCAACTTGGGCTCGGAGACGACATGGCTGGAGTCGTCTGCATGATCCACCCGCTGCTCCGAGCCGTGCGGCGTGGACCATGTTTCGTGTTCGGCGCAGCGGTGTCGCTCGCGGCATGCGCACCTTCGGACGCTCCGACCCCGGCACCCGAGACCTTCACGGTCACCTTCGAGACGAGTCGCGGACCATTCGACATCGAGTTCGTACGGGCGTGGTCGCCGGTTGCGGTCGACCGCGTGTGGGCGCTCGCCGGGATGCAGTACTGGGAGGGCTCACGCATCTATCGGGTGAACGACCGCTATGTGCAGTGGGGGTACTCCGGTCAGCCCGGGCTGGACGCGGAATGGGTTCCAAGCGGTATACCCGATGAGCCGGCCAGCTCGAGCAACGTGCGGGGATCGGTGTCGTTCGCTCGCGGCGGCCCTGGGTCCAGATCGACGATTCTGTTCATCAATCGGGGTGACAACTCGAATCTCGATGACCTCGCGTGGAACGGGGTGGTCGGCTTCCCACCTGTGGGTCGGGTCGTCTCGGGCATGGAGGCGGTCGACCAGCTGTACTCCGGATACGGCGACGATCCGATGCAGTGGGAAGACTCCATCGCCGCCCGAGGAAATGCGTTTCTGGACCGCGAATACCCGCTGCTGGACTCCATCACCAGCGTGTTCGTGCGCTGAACCAAGGGCCGGTGAAGCGGTCGGACCGCGGCATGACTTCAAGCTTGTGAGTTGACGCGGACGGA
>CALHIO010000331.1 GCA_938030915.1 uncultured Gemmatimonadota bacterium | reverse complement strand
TTCCCGCTGGAATTACAGCGTGTCGACGGATGTCCTCGGGCGAGTCGTCGAAGTCGCGTCGGGCCTGTCTCTGGCGGACTTTTTCCGCACCCGCATCTTCGAGCCTCTCGGCATGGACGACACCGGCTTTCACGTGGAGCCGCGAAACCTCGATCGCTTCGCAGCCGTGTACGCACGAAGCGACAACGGGCTGGTGATGGAGGACTCCCCGGTCGATGGACCCTTCACACGTGCGCCCACATGGTACTCCGGCGGCGGGGGACTGACCTCCACGGCGATGGATTACCTGCGTTTCACTCAGATGCTCCTCAATGAGGGTGAGCTCGACGGGGAGCGGCTGCTCCGGCCCGAGACCGTCCGCGACATGCGGTCGAATCACCTCACCGAAGAGATGGGACCGATCTCACTCGGCGCCCCGTCGCACGAGTACGGCTTTGGCCTCGGGTTCGCAGTCGCAACCGCCGGAGATCAACCAGAGCACTACTGGTGGGCGGGCGTCGCGAACACCTGGTTCTGGATCGATCCCGTCGAAGAGATCATCGCATTCGCGTGGACGCAGTACTCACCCTTCGGAGGCGTGCCCGTCGACCCAACGCTGCGACGGATCGTCTACGAGTCGCTCACCGAACGTACGAGGGTCGCGACGGACTAGACGCCGAGCCAGCGGCCGGCAGCGTACCCGATCGCCGAGACACTCGCGGTCAGCACCGTCCCCCAAACCAGGTCGACCGCGACCACGACGGTCGGGAACCCCTGGAAGAGGGCGTAGCACGTGAGGTCGAAGGTCGCATACGCAATGAGCCCGAAGAGCGCGCCGAGCCCCACCGCGTGCAGCAACGATCCGGCCTCGAGCGCCGGAAGGACCACGAAGACGAGTACGCCCACCAGGTAGAGCAGGTAGAAGATCGCCGCTGCGGCGATGATCGGATCTTCTCTCAGGAAGTGGCCGAGGTGCCTCTGGTAGAACGACTGGGCCACGACGGTGAGCCACACGAAGTCGATCAAGAAGAAGCCGAGTGCAGTCAGGGCGTACAGACCAACGAGGCGCATGGTCAGTCCTCCTCCGCGGCGCGAGCCGCGATTTCGAACGGGTTGAGCCAGTATCCGAAGAACGAGAACGCCCGGTACCAGCGCCAGAAGCGCCGCTCACCCAGCCAGGCGATATGTCTCAGATGGGTTTCTTCATGGAGACGAAGCTTCCGGTCGCGCAGCCACGCCGTTCTGGACCGCACCCATACCGCGCCCTCGTCCACGAAGGCGATGCAATCGTGAAAGATCTCGCGGCGGCGGCTTGGACATTCCGGGGTGAATACGGGCGCCCCACACGTCGTCGTCGTGACGAAACGCCACCCCGAGGGCACCTCCCTGCTCCATCGCGGCGCCTTCACCGAGGCGCCCCTCCGATCCGCGATTCGAACGTCATCCGGGCAGGTCTCCTCGAAGTTCCTCCCAGCGCTGCGACAGCTCATCGAGCTTGTCCGTGAGGAAGACCCTCTGCGCCTCCTGGTCCGCCGCGAGCGGACCGACCCAGCCCTGGACTGAACCGTACAGTCGGCTGACGCGACTGCTGAGCTCACCCGTCGAGCGCTCCATGTCGCGCAGACGATCCTCCAGGGATTCGTTCACGTCCAGCCGATTCGTGTCCGCGTCGAGGCGACGTGTCATCGCACGAACCTCTCCGGACAGTCGCTGAGCCGCCCCAACCGTGCCCCAGACACCCAGAAGCGTCTCGGTCCACTCGGCCCGAATCTCGGCATCGAAATCGTTACGGGGATCCTCGCGGACCTCGACGGTCTGCTCAGCCACCAGATCCCCGATCGTGAGTCGCACCGTGTACTCGCCCGGAATGACGAACGGACCACGGTTGCCTCCGCCGAAGCCGAAACCACCGCCCCCACCCGCATCGGACGAACCCTCCCGCGCATGACGGAGATCCCAGATCGCTCGATTCAGGCCGCGCCGGGTTTCGATCTCCATCGACGCGACCTGGATTCGACCGGAGGAGAGCACGTTGATCTGCGCGACCGCGCCATCCTCACCCGACCAGAAGTCGACAATGGCCCCGGCCGGGGGATTCTCCCCCTCGAAGATCATGTTGCCGGTGTGCGCCTTTTCAGATCGATACCGGATCTGCTCGGCGGGCTCGATCGTGAACAGGTGAGCCGCCGACATGGCGATCTCGGGGGTTATCTCCTGTAGCGCGTTGAGCTGATCGAAGATCCAGATCCCGCGCCCATGGGTCGCGAGAACGAGGTCGTTGTCGCGAGGGTGCACCACAAGATCGTTCACCGCCACCGTCGGCATGTTGCCATCGAGTGGGAGCCAGTTGCGGCCGCCGTTCCATGACCAGAAGGCGCGCATCTCGGTGCCCAGCCAGAGGACATCGGGATTTCGGGGATCCTCGCGAACCACACGGACGACCTGCTCGTCGGGGAGGTCTCCGACGATCGAGCGCCACGACCGTCCACTGTCCTCGGTCACCCACAGGTAGTTCTCGTAATCGTCGTTCCGGTAGTTGTTGGCCGCGACGTACATCCGGCCGTCGACCGATTTCGACATGTGCACCTGATTGACCCACATCAGCTCCGGCGCGCCGGGCATGGAAGTCGTCACATCCATCCACGACTGCCCGTCGTTCGTGGAGACCTGCACGAGGCCATCGTCCGTTCCGACGAGCAGCACGCCCGGACGGTGCTCCGATTCGGCAATCGCCGTCAGTGTCGGCCAGTACGGGATCCCGTCGTCGAGCGAGAGGACGAACGAGTCCGCGACCTGGTCCATGATGACCAGGCTCCGCCGGTCCGTCCCGCTCGTCAGGTCTCCGAGCGAGGTCCACGTGTCTCCCCTGTCGGTGCTCTTGAAGAGTTCGTTCAGTCCGGCATAGAGGGTGTTGCTGTCGTGCGGGCTGATGATGAACGGACCGTCCCAGTTGCCCGGCGGCATCGCGTTCCCGAGCTCCATGTAGGGATCGTCGAGATCCGGCCACGTCGTCCAGTTTCGCCGTGCTCCGATGAACCCTTCCGGCTGGTTCGGACGGATGTTGCGGCTGGCACCGGTCTCCAGATCCCAACGCGTGAGACCGAGGTACTGACTCTCCGAGTAGAGGATGCGGTTGTTCGTCGTATCGACCAGGCTCAGGAAGCCGTCGCCCCCACCCCACTTGTTCCAGTCCTCGTTGAGGATGCCTTCCGAGCGATACGTCTGGTTCGGCCCGCGCCACGATCCGTTGTCCTGCAGGCCACCGTACACGTTGTACGGGTGCGCCATGTCGACGGAGACGCGGTAGTACTGACTGAGCGGCAGCGCGGTGTGATACAGGAAGTGGTCGCCCCGGTCGTAGCTGATGCCCAGACCGCCGTCATCGAGCTTGATGACGTGGTTCGAGTCATCGGGATTCACCCACACGAA
>CALHIO010000330.1 GCA_938030915.1 uncultured Gemmatimonadota bacterium | reverse complement strand
CCTGCGCCACTTCGGATTCGGCGGAGTGGGTGCGGGCGTCCTGGCCCATCGTGCACTCGCGCCGGCGGGCCGCGCGCGCCGCGCTCGGACCTCATCGGATGATCGCGTGGTCGATGTCGTGCTGGAGGGCGCGTCGGTATTCCGACCGGGCCCCGGGGGCGGGCGTGTCGAGCACGATGTCTCCGTCCGAATCGCCGGCAACCGTGTTGTGGAGGTCGGTCCGGGTCGCCTCACGGGCGGGGACCGGATCGACCTGACGGGCCACCTTCTCCTACCGGGCCTCATCAGTGGGCATACGCATGTCGCGGCCGGCTCCCCGACCCGCGGCATCATCGAGTCGGGACGATCGTACGCGCGCCCCCTCACGCTGGTCGAGGAAGCACTCACCAGCGAAGAGATCGAGGCGATCACGACGTACAACCTGACCGAGCTCCTGCTCAGTGGCTGTACGAGTCAGGTCGAGATGAGCATGAGCCTGTCCCAGGCCCGGTCGTACGCCCGTGTCGCCCGTCGGCTCGGCGCACGAGGCTGGGTGGGTGGCATGGTCCCCGGCATCGATCGCCTCTTCCCGATCTGGTTCGGCTCGGACGACGATCTCGTCGCGTCCGAGGACGACACCCTGGTCGAGATCGAGGCCAACCTGGCTGCCGCCGAGGCCCTGCGCCGAGAGGGAGACGACCTCGTGCTCGGGATGATGACGCCTCACGCCGCGGACACGCAGACCTCCGCGACGCTCGAGGCGTTCGCCCGGGCCGCGACCCGGCTCGGCACGGGAATCCACACGCATCTTTCGCAGGGTCAGCGAGAGACCGACGCCGTCCTTCGGAGGCACGGCGTCACACCCGCTCGGTGGATGTCCGATGCCGGCTTGATGGACGGGCCCTTCTTCGGCGCGCACTTCACCGCGCCCGACTGGGAGACGGATCCGGACATCCTGATCGAACACGGGGGGGTGTACTCGACGTGCCCCTCGGCCGGGGGGGCCGGCGGCGCGACCCAGCCGTATCCCGAAGCCCTCGCGGCCGGGCTTGACGTGAACATCGGCATCGACACCCACAGCAACGACATGCTGGAGAACGTGAAGCTTGCCGTGCTTCAGGGGCAGGCGCGAGCCGCGTTGTTGCAGCAGGTCGGAAGCCCCCGCTCCGTCCGGGCCCCCACGGTCGAAGACGCCCTGCTCGGCTGTACCGTCGCGCCTGCGCGGGCGCTCCGGCGTCCGGATCTCGGTGTGGTCGAGCCCGGCGCCCTCGCAGACCTCGTAGCCGTCGAGTTGAGCGGTCCGTTGACCGGCTCGGGCGCACCCGCTCCGGAACCGCTGAACAACCTCCTCTACGCGAACGGCCGATTCGTGTCTTGGGTCTTCGTCGATGGACGCCCTGTCGTGTCCGACGGGCAGTTCGCACACGACCTGGAAGCGATCGCCGAGGCGGGTGGACGGGCGGTGCAGCGCCTCTGGGGCCTGCTCGCAGACGAGGGGTGGTTCGACTGATCTAGGGCGAGTCCTCGCCCTGCCCCACGCGCACCACCAGCTTGCCGGTGCTCGCTCGCGACTCCATGAAGCGATGCGCCTCCGGCAGCTCCTCGAAGGCCCACGTCGATCCGACGATCGGCCGGAGATCGTGCGCGGCGACGAAGTCGGACAGTGCACTCCACACGCCGAGAAGACGCTCCTCGTCCGGGAGCAGGTATCCGATGTGCGTGGCGAGCAGACCCGTCGACGCCACGGCGGCATCCATCACCTTGATGCGTGGCGCGTCCCGCCACGCCCGCCACCACGAGAACGGATTCCACTTCGTGTAGTCGAGCTGGGCGTACCCGACCACGATCAGCCGTCCGAAGTTCGCAAGCCGTGCGTTGCAGGCGCGGAACACGTCTCCTCCGACGACTTCGAGTACGACGTCGAGTCCACGGTCGGCCGTGATCGAGTCGAAGGAGGACTCGAAGTCCGGCGCGCGATAATTGACGGTGTACGCGGCGCCCAGTGAGCGAGTGAGCTCCAGCTTCTCCTCGCTCCCGGCGAGGGCGACCACGTCGCACCCGAACGCGGACGCAATCTGCACCGCCGCCGTCCCCACCCCTCCGGCCGCGGCGGTGATGGCGACCCGATCATCGGGCCTCAGGCGCGCCATCTCGGTCAGCGCGACCCACGCGGTCATGAAGTTCACGCCGAAGGCCGCCGCCTCGTCCATCGAGAAGTGGTCCGGAGCGGGAAGAGCGCGATTCGCACGAACCACCACACGCTCGGCATACCCCCCGTATTGCATACCGCACAGCACCCGCTCCCCCACGCTTCGTCCCACGACATCCGGACCGATCACTTCGATCCGCCCCGCGACCTCCATGCCCGGGACGTACGGGCGCTCCGGCGCCCAGCCATAGAGTCCCTTCCTCGAGAGCACCTCGGCGTAATTGATACCGATCGCCTCGACGCGGATCAGGACGTCACCCGACCCCAATTCGGGATCGGGCACGTCCGTCAATTCGAGGACCTTCGGTGGTCCGGATCGGCGGAGAGTCCAGGCGCGCATGAGCTAGTTGTTGGGCGCCCCGTTCTGAATCCAGGCGCGAATGATCCCCTGATCCACCGGAGGGACCGACATGTCGAAAACACCCCCGGCACAGGTGAACGACTCTCCATCCTCGAGTCGGACGGGTGACGTCACCGGCACGCCGTTGTGCGTCGTCCCGTTCCGGCTTCCACGATCGGACAGACAGTAGTCGCCGGAATCCTGGCGTTGCACGAGCGCGTGACGCCGTGACGCCATGGGATCGGCCGACAAAACGACCGAGCATTGCGGGTGCCGACCGTTGCTGAGGGAATGCACGTCGACGAGGTCGAAGGTTCGATCTTCTCCGTCGAGCACCACATCGACGTATGTGAGGCTGTGCCCGTTCATTCCATGCCTGAAACGGGGGGAGTGTTCGACTCAAGCTCGTGCCAGATCGGGCGCTCGCGCCACCCTTCCAACCTTCGTCTCAGTTCAGCAGGGCGGTCAGAAACTCTCGCGTCCGCTCGAGCGCACCGATCAGCGCCAGCGGATTGTGGGTGCCATCCTCGTACAGGAACGCCTGGAAATCCGGGTCTGTCCGACCCTCCGCCTCGAGGGCGGAGATCAGAGACTCTGCCTGACTCACGCTCACGACCGCGTCCGCGGTGCCATGATGGATCTGGACCGCGGGTAATCGATCGGCGAAGAGCACGGACGAGCGTCGGATCAACTCGAGGCGGGCGGTCGCGAGGTCGATCTGCCCGTTCACGAGAGGCTGAAGGACATCCCGGTCGAGGTCGACCATCCCCGGTAGGTCCCGCGGCGTGCCATCCAGCGCCTCCTCGACGACCTCCTGCACGTACGGCCCGAAAAAGTCGGTCGGTCCGAAGAACTCGACGATCCGATCGATACGGTCGTCACGGATTCCCATGAGCAGGCCGACCCCCGCCCCGCGGCTGAACCCGAGCACCCCGACACGCGCGGAATCGGCCTGAGGCTCCACCTCGAACGTGGCGTCGAGCAGGGCGATCGCATCGTCGACGTCACGATCCCATGGGCTACCCGTCCCCTCCGACGTCCAGCTTCTCGCACCGAACGTCAGCGACTCCGAGCGAAACGATGGAACGACCCATACGAATTCGTCCGCTCGATCGCCGAGACCCGGTACGGTGAAGAGCACCTGATCGAGTCCGACGCCGGACGCTCCGCCGTGCGTGTAGAGGATGACGGGGGCCGGCCCGGTGATCGACGTCGGCGTGATCACCGCTCCGAAATGCCGCACCGTGCCCTCGACTCGATGGGATACGACGCGGACCCTCGCCTCGAGGGCGAGGATCGACACGGTGGTGTCCAGCTCCACCGACACGTCCACGGCGTCCGGCGTCCGGCCTGCCCATTCCGACGATATGGCAGCGATCTCCGCGCTCGTGGCGGGAGCAAAGAGGACATCGAGATCGATGCCGCCGGCAGTGCGGTCGTCTATGCCGACCCCGTCGTCTCCGCAGCCCGAAAGCACGAGTACGATGACCGGAGCAGCCAGTCGAACGAGGGTGAGCAGTCGATGGAAAGTCATGACAAGGACCCTACCCAATCGTGCGCAGGCTGGCGACCCCGGTTACGCTCCCGGGCTCTATGATCATCTACCCGCTCACACAGAGCCGACCCTGAATACTCGAGGAGGTCACCATGCTCGAAATCCTGTCCCGCCGACGACTCATTCGCGGCGCTGCGGGCGCATCGCTCGCATCGCTCCTTCCCGGTGCCGCTCGGGCTCAGCCCGTGACATCCGACGCGCCGTGGCAAGTGAGCCCGGAGGCCCGCCTTCGTGAGCTCGGTATCGAACTGCACGTCCCCCCACCGCCTGTTGCCACCTACGTTGGTACGGTCATCGTCGGCAACACGCTGTACGTCGCGGGACACACGCCTCGGATGCCCGACGCCTCTCCGGGCCACCAGGGGATCGTCGGACAGGATTTGACCGTCGAGCAGGGCCAGGCTGCCGCGCGTCAGTGCGGGATCAACATCCTGGCCACCATGCGCGCAAGACTCGGCAGCCTCGATCGCGTCGCACGCCTCGTCCGCACGTTCGGGATGGTGAACGCCGTTCCGGGCTTCTCTCAGCAGCCGGCGGTGATCAACGGCTTCAGCGACCTCATGGTCGACATCTTCGGTGAAGAAGCCGGCATCGGAACCCGTGCCGCGGTGGGCATGGGCTCGCTGCCCGGCAACATGGCGGCCGAGGTCGAGACGTTCTGGGAGCTCCGCACCTGACGCTCCGGGGCCGCGGCCCGACCGCCGCGGCCCCATCTCGATCCTCCGTGTCGTGCCGTCATCCCCCGTCTCGTCCGGTCAGCGCGTCCCGGGGGGGCGGAGCTCGTTCCACCGCTCGATGAAGGCCACGGCGGCCGAGACCATCGACGCGGTGTCTGCCCACCCCCGCTCCGAGGTGGCCTCCCGAGGGTCACGAACGCCCCACACGCCGGTCGACGTCATCTCCTCGGCGGACGTCCCCTTCCCTGTCGCCTCGTCTTTCAGACCCTCCGCGAGGAACACCGTCAGAGCGGTCGGATCACCCCCGACGACATCGGGCAGCATGTCTTCCATATGCGGAGGGAGTGTCAACTCCGCGGGGACCGCCGCGTCGAGGTCCACCAATTCCGGCGTCAGATACATCGAGTTGGATGTTTCGCCGGTCCCTCCGTGGCGATCGAACACCGGCGGGGACGTGTCGGCGGGCCGCTCGATATCCGGTCGGAAGGGTCCGAGCACCGATCCGAGGTCGACAGCGATTCCCTCGGTCTCCTGATTGATACGGTCGACGATGAAGCGCGTGGTCGCGGCGTTGCCGCCATGCGCATTCAGCATCAGGAATCGCTTGAAGCCGTGTCGCATGAGGCTCCTCGCCGCCTCGACGTAGACCTCCTGAATGAGGGAGGAAGGGAGCGAGATCGTGCCTTCGAAGCCCATGTGATACGGTGACTGTCCGGGGAGCAGGATCGGCGCGACGAGCACGTCCACCTGCTGTGCGATCAGCTTGGCTCGCTCCACGCCATTCAGGTAATCCGTCCCAATCGGAAGATGCGGCCCGTGTTGCTCGAGCGACGCCACAGGAATGATCACGATGTCAGAGCGCGTCAGCAGATCCTGAACCTCCGGGCGTGTCATGTGCGGGAGGTAATTCCGGACTTTCTCGATCCGTGGGAGGGGGTTATCGGGGGGTAGCAGCTCCTGCGCCTGAAGGGAGGCTTGAGTCGGACCAGCCGTGAAGGTCGCGAGGACCGCCGAGAGCAGAAGGGTACGATTCATGGTCGGGTGCTCCTGAGCGTTCGGGTGAGGCGCCCCCATCGTAGGTGGATGGCGAGACGCGAGCCACGGATCTGGGAGCGAGTGCCGTCCGCACCGATGTGAACAGTGCACTCGCTCGTGGTGTGGACCCACCCTACCATCCCGGCGCGCGAAGCCGCGGTTACCTTCAGACCGCCTTCCCTCTCGTCCTCCAGATATGAGCTCCATCGATCCCCGCCACGTCCTTCAAGACGTCTTCGGATACGACGACTTCCGGCCGGGTCAGCGGGAGATCATCGACGTCGTCCTCGAAGGGCGGGATTGTATCGGGGTGATGCCGACCGGCGCCGGGAAGTCGCTGACGTACCAGCTTCCGGCCCGCATCATGGATGGAACGGTTCTCGTCCTCTCTCCACTGATCAGCCTGATGAAGGATCAGGTCGATGCCCTGCGGGAATTCGGCTTCCGCGCGGTGGAGGTCAATAGTTCACTCGACTACGGCGAACGGCAGTCCCGGCTCGACGGCCTGCGGCGCGGGGATTACGAGCTGGTGTACCTCGCACCGGAAGCACTCGATGGGCGTCTCCGAGACTTCGTGCAGAGCTGTCCGATCTCTCTGCTCGTGGTGGATGAAGCGCACTGCATCAGTCAGTGGGGTCATGACTTCCGACCCTCGTATCGTCGACTGCGCGGGCTGAAGCAGGGGCTGGACGTTCCGGTGCTCGCTCTGACGGCCACGGCCACCCGAACTGTTGCGCGCGACATCCTGCGCCAGCTCGGAATGTCGAAGCCCGGCGGCTACAAGGGATCGTTCTTCCGGTCGAACCTGGAGATCGGAGTCCGCAAGAAGGGCGAAGGAGACACACGGAAAGAGATCCTCGCGCTCATCAAACGTCACGAGGGCGAGACGGGTATCGTCTACTGCCTCAGCCGTAAGGCGGTCGAGCAGACGGCCACGTTCCTGAAGTCGAATGGAGTGAGGGCCCGGCCCTACCATGCCGGAATGGAGCCGAAGGATCGCGAGCGGAATCAGGAGGCGTTTCAGCACGACGAGATCGATGTCATCGTCGCGACCGTCGCATTCGGCATGGGGATCGACAAGTCGAACGTGCGGTTCGTGATTCACCGCGACATGCCACGCGACATCGAGTCCTGGTACCAGGAGATCGGGCGCGCGGGGCGCGACGGCCTTCCCAGTGAGTGCTTCCTCTTCTACTCGTGGGCCGATGTGAAGCTGCACGAGCGCTTCCTCGACGACATCGACGACCCGGAGCTCTGGCGTCAGAAGCAACAACGAACCGTGGATCTCTTTCGCCTGGTCGAATCAGGCCGGTGCAGGCACCAATCGATCCTCGCGTATTTCGACGAGGAGATGGCACCGTGCTCGACGTCGTGCGACGCCTGCACCGGTGTCGGGCCGGAGGAACTGGCGGCGGACGCCATGTCGAGTCTGGGTGCCGTGCAGGGAACGCGGAGCCGGTCGCGGCACGTGAGTTCGACCGGAACGTCCCTCTCCCCCGAGCAGGAAGAGATCTTCCAGAGTCTGCGCGACCTCCGAAAAGAGCTGGCGACGCGTCAGCGGGTACCGGCGTACGTCGTCTTCGGAGACCAGGTACTCGTCGAGATGGCGGTCCGACAACCCCGCGACGAGGCGCAGTTCCTCGACATACCGGGTGTGGGACCCGCCAAACTCGAGAAGTACGGTGCGGCGTTCCTCTCACGAATTTCCGAGGCCCGGAGGCTCGCGCGGCGATGACGATCCGCCCCCGTACCGCACCTCTCCTCTTCCTGCTGCTGACCGCGACCGCATGCGCGGGGGGAGCCGGCACCGGTCCGACCGCAGCCGCCCCGCCGGTTGCCGACGTGCAGGCAGCTCCGGAACCGATCGACCTCCTGCTCGATCACTTTCACATCGAGTCGATCGTGGTGCCTCGGGGTCGAGCCTTCACCCGCCAGGCCGCACTCCTCATCGGAGACCTGAGCGATAGCGAAATCGAGCGACTGGTTTCGGCGGTTCAGACAGGCTTCGAGGCGGGCCGGCTTCGGGACGACGTCGCCGCCTTCATGCTCCGGGCGGCACCCGATGGCTACGTCCAGCAAATCGCCCGATGGGTCGAGTCGGGGGCCAGTGCCGACGTCGATCTTCAAGCGAGCGCGTACGAGCCCCCCGTCCCTCTGGAAGAGTGGCTCGACACCTATACGGAGGAGCCCCCGTCCGCGGAACGCGTACGCCTCGTCGCCCGCTGGTCCGAGGCGAGACAGGAAGGAACGTTCTTCCTCCTTCTGGAGCAGGCGCTCGACGAGGCCTCGCACGAGGTCTGGGCCGCGTTACGAAGCAACGCACCCGCCTTCGACTCACTCAGCGGCGATGCTCTTTTCGCACGCCTCACCCAGAGCTCGATGGCCGCGGTCGTCACCGCACTCCACGCGCACGAACCCATCTCGGACGATCTGATGCGGGCCTCGACACTCGAGTACGAGTCGGAAGCCGGTCAGTGGTATGTGGAGACGTATCAGATTGCGGTCGCGGAGGCGGTCCGCGCCGCAGGCGTACGGGTCGCCGAAACGCTGCGGGGTTCAGCCCCCCAGTAGCCTGCTCGAGATGCCCGCTCGATCCACTCGGGATCCATAGAGGTATACGTCCGAGATCATGCGGGTATGGGTGATGTCGTCGAGCGGGTTGGCATCGAGCACGATGAAATCCGCGCTCTTTCCGACGGCGATCGCCCCTGTGTCATCGAGCTCCATCGTCGCTGCGGCGGTGCTCGTCGCTGCCGCGATCACGTCGGCGGGACTGAGCCCTGCGCGCACCATGTCCTCGAGCTCCTGATGCACGGTCCACGAATTACCCCCATCCGTGCCGAACGCGACCCGGATTCCCTCCGCGTGAAGCCGGACCAGGTTCCTCGCCTGAATCCCGAAGGCCTCCTGCGCGGCCGGGTTTTCGCTCTGGTTCGCCTCCATCTGGGCGATTCGCTCCGCCGGCACCGTCCCCGACATCCACGACAGATCGCCGGCCGGCACACCCGGTCCGGGAAGATTGGGGATCAGCACGACCTCGGGCCGCGCCTTCCACATCTCGATGACCTCGTCATCGACATCCATGTCGCGAATGCCATGCGCGAACTGGTCGATCCCCGCTTCGAGAAGGCCTTTCGCATCTTCGAGACGGAATACGTGCGCCGTCACGCGGAGGCCGTTCGCGTGAGCCTCGTCGATGACGGCGCCGTAGAGCTCCGGCGACAGACGCTCGTAGCGTCCACCCCGATCGTCGACCCAGATCTTCACGATGTCGACATCCAGAGCCGCAAGTTCCTGCACCGCGGCGCGAGCCTCGTCCTCCGTGGTCACCCAGTACGGGACCTCGCTACGGCCGGGCTCGGGCGACGTAATGCCACGTCCTGCCGACTGCGAACGGGCAGCGTCCGGGATCGACTCCGATCTCATCTCGAGTCCGATCGTGCCCTCGTCGAGCCCGAAGCTGGAGGCGGCACCCGCCCCGTAATACGCGGCCTGCTGAAGCTCGGCCGTGCGGGCGGCACGCTCGGACGGAAGGTGGAAATGAGCATTGTTGAGCGTCGGCATGACCGTCTTGCCCGACATGTCGATCTGCGTGCCGGCATCCGAGCCGTCGATCGCAGATGAGGGGCCAACCGCAGTGAAGACCCCGTTCTCGACGATCAGCGTCGCGTCTTCGATGACCGCGCCGTCCCCCGTGATGACGCGCGCGCCGTGGTACGCGACCGCATTCGGCATGCTGGGCCCACCGCACGCGGCCGCGACCAGGACCACGACGACAGCGAGGGGAGCGTATGGGCGACGACGTGCGGACCGAGAGGTAGCTGAGCGCATGATGAGTCGGGGCCAGAGGAATCTGAAGATGTCACGGCTACACTGCCCGGGCGCGGTCGGCAAGTCGCGCACCGCAGGTCACCGATCGTAGAATGGGCCTCCACACCGACCGACCCTCCTTCCGACCTCGACATGACGACGCACACGCCCAGGCTGACCGCGCGCACCGTAGCACTCGCTGCGATCATCCATCTGCTCCTCGGTTCGACGCTCACGGCTCAGAGCGTCGTTCACCCGGAGTCGTACCTCCAGTCCAAGTTTCACGACTTTCGAGTGGTCGAGGTCGCCCGGGGCCTGATCAATCCACATTCGATGGTCTTCACCCCCGAAGGAGACCTGCTCGTGACGGAGCGGCCCGGACGGATGCGGATCATCCGTGACGGCGTGCTGCTGCCCGACTCCGTCGAGGGTCTCCCGGACATCATCGCGCTGGGGCGAGGAGCCCGAGCGATGAACGGGCTGGAGCAGGCCGGACTCCGAGACGTTCGACTGCACCCCGACTTCGAGGAAAACCGCCTGCTCTACCTGAGCTACGTGAAGCCCGGAGCGGACTCACTCGGGAATCTGGCAGTAGCGCGCGGTCGATACGAAAACGATCGCCTGCACGATGTCGAGGAAGTCTTCCACGCTCGTGCTTCCGGGAATGGAACCGAGCGCAGCTCGATGTGGGGAGGGAGGCTAGCGCTCGACGGACGAGGCTACCTCTACGTCACCCTGGGCGATCGTCAGTGGCCCTCGTCCGGTGACCTTTGGGCTCATCCCGCGCAGGATCTCATGAACCACAACGGTGCGACGGTGAGACTTCACGAGGACGGTCGTATTCCCGACGATAACCCGCTGGTCGGTCGGCAAGACGCTCTTCCGGAGATCTGGACCTGGGGCCACCGGAACGCTCAGGGGCTGGCGGTGCATCCCGAGACCGGGGACGTATGGTCCAACGAGCACGGACCTCAGGGCGGTGACGAGATCAATCTGCTCCGGAGCGGGTCGAACTACGGGTGGCCGGTCGTGGGGCACGGGGTGAACTACCGAACGGGTCTTGCCATCCATCATGGCACCCATCAGGACGGTATGGACGACCCCGCGTACGTGTGGGTTCCGTCGATCGGCGTGAGCGGAATGATCTTCTACACGGGTGACGCATTCCCGGACTGGCGGGGCGACATGTTCGTCGGTGGCATGAGCGGAGAGCGTCTCGTCCGACTTCGGATAGATGGCCAGGAGATTGTGCGCGAGGAGACCATCCTTCAGGACATGGGTCGCATCCGTGACGTCCAGCAGGGCCCTGACGGCTTCCTCTACCTGGCCATCGATGGCGGGGTCCGATGGGAAGACGGCCCACCCACCCAGATCCTGCGCCTCGAGCCGGCCGGCATGCGCGAATGATGCGACCCGTCCGGGCGCTGCCAGCGCCGCATCCTCGGTCCTAGAGCACGGATGATCGGCTAGTCTGGCAAACCGACTCCGCCTAGAAGACGACCCGACGGCCTACGATCGGAAGTCCCGGTCGGACCCCCTCGACATTCTCGCCATCCCTCACGACGAGCGTCCCGTTCACCATCACGAATTCGACGCCGATCGAGTACGAAAGATCGTCTTCGAAGGTGGCCGTATCGATGATACGAGCGGGGTCGAAGATCGTGATATCCGCATCACTGCCGATCTGAATCCGGCCCTTCCGTTTCATCTGGGGAGAGGTGGTTTCGAGACGCTGGGCGGGCATGAGCGTGACCTTTCGGAGGCCGTCCATCAGCGACAGCGCGCCCTCGTCCCGAACGTATCGACCGAGGAACCGTGCGAAGGTACCGGCACCGCGCGGATGAGCGCCCGGCGCGTACGGCATGCCGTCCGACGCGACCATGACGTGGGACGCCTGGAGACCCATCTCGATCCATTCGGGCCGCATCATGTGAATGATGACGACACCACCCTCCTCCCGGTACGAACGGAAGGTCTCCTCGGTGAGGCGCTCACCCGTATCCTGCCACTGCAAGTCGCCGTAGCTGATCTGCAACCGCTCCTGCCACCCCTCGTCGAAGATGGCGGACTCCAGGGACGTCGACGCAGCCGTGTACGGGTATACCTCGGTCGTCACGTCGACGCCGGCCTCCTGAGCACCCCGAATCAGATCCAGATTGGTCTCGATGGCCCACAGGCTCGAGCTGTTCAGGTGAACGATATGCAGTGGTGCGCCCGTCGCCGTCGCATTCGCTACGACTTCCTGAATCGCGTCGATCCCCATGGAGCGTACGTGCGTGTAGATCGTGAACTGCTCTTCACCCGCAAACTCGAAGACCCGGTAGATCTCGTCCCGATTGGCGCCCGGGTAGTACTGATGAGGCATGCCGATACCGAGCGCGCCGGCCTCCATCCCCGCCCTCAGGCGTTCGAAAAGCCGAGGGTACAGGGCCGGATCGAGCTCATCGTACGTACCCTGCGACATGGCCCGGTCCAGCTCCGCCAGCT
>CALHIO010000329.1 GCA_938030915.1 uncultured Gemmatimonadota bacterium | reverse complement strand
CACTCATCGGAGGCCGGCGCGCCGAACACGCTAAGCCCCGTGCCATGAAGGAGGTGCACGATGCGTGCCGGACGGCGAGACGAAGGCCGCGCCCGGCATTATCTTGAAGTCATGAGTATCTCGACACTCGCGCTCGCCCAGGCGGCAGGCGGCGGTACGACACTGGCCATGCTCTCCGAGGTGGCCACGGTCGTGATCGCCGTCGCCATGCTGGTTCTGGTGCTGGTCGCGCTCTCGGTCTTCCTCCGCCTGAACCGCCTCCTCGATGAAATGAAGGGCGTGGCCAAGGACAACATCGGACCTGTGTCCGACCGGGCGAAGATCATCTCGGACAACCTTGAGTTCATCACGCAGGCCCTCCGGACCGACGTCGAGCGGCTGAATTCGTCCGTGCGGGCAGTGTCCGAGCGGCTCAATCAGGCCTCCGAGCACATGGAGGAACGGATCGAGGACTTCAACGCGCTCATGGAAGTCGTTCAGGGAGAGGCGGAAGACATCTTCCTCGATACGGCGTCGACGGTCCGGGGCGTTCGGGCCGGAGCGCGTCAGATCGCAACGCCCCGCAAGGCCGCGGCCCCGTCGCCGACGCAGGGTAGCTTACGCGTCGACGAATACGACCTCGACGCCGAGGCCCACGGAGAGACATCCCGCGCGGAGGGGGCGGCCGCCGAAGACGAGCCCACTGCCCCGTCGGGATCACCTTCGGACGCCGGAGCCTGATCTCCGTGGCCCCCGGCCGCGTCCCTCTCTCCGCCTTCGCCGTTGCAGCGGCGTGGCTGTTCCTGGTCCCCGAACCCGTCTTCGCATGGGGTCCCGCGACCCACGTCGCACTCGGCGAAGCCGTCCTCAGCTCTCTCTACCTGGTCCCGCCGGCAATCCGTGCGATCCTCGAGCGGTATCCGCTGCATTTCCTGTACGGGTCGGTCGCGGCGGACATCTCGTTCGCCAAGAAGTACGTGCCTGAAGGCCGGCACTGCCACAACTGGCACGTCGGCGAGGAGATCCTTAACGCCGCCGAGTCCGAACACTTGGCGGCTGTGGGTCTCGGGTACCTCTCGCACCTGGCTGCGGACACGGTGGCTCACAACACATTCGTGCCGCGGCAACTCCTGCTCACCAGTACGTCGCAGGCCCTGGGCCATACCTACTGGGAGCACCGGATGGACATGCATGTGGGCGAGAGCTTCCTCAACCTCGCCCGACACATCGTGGTGGATCACGACCACAGTGAGGCGGACACCCTGTTCGACGACGTGCTGAGCCGAACCGTGTTCAGCTTCGGTACGAATCGCAGGATTTTCCGGGGTATGATTCGCTTCCAGGGCCACGAGCGCTGGCAGAAGGTCTTCGGCCAGGTCCTCGCAAACTCGCGCTACGACCTGCCCGACCCGATCGTCGACCGATATTTTGAGCGGTCTTTCGAGCACGTAATCGGGTACCTTCGGGAACGGGGGTCGTCCGTGGCCGCGCAGCTCGACCCGGTCGGAGACCTCAACCTGAAGCTCGCGAAGAAGGTGCGCCGTCGGGCACTGTCGGATCACACGGCTGATCACCCCGACGTCCTCGAGGAAATGGCGGACGCCTTCTTCGGCTTCCCCGAAGAACCACTGATCTACTGGCCGCAGATCAACGACCCGGAATTCGCTTCCGGCATCAGCTCCGAGACGGCCGCCGGGCGCACCCTGCCTCCGTTCAGGCCGACAGCCGGCTCCGAAGAAGCTGGTTGACCAGGCGCGGGTCGGCCCGCCCCTCTGACCGACCCATGACTCGGCCGACGAAGAAGCCGAGGAGTTTCGTCTCACCCCCACGGTAGCGGTCGACTTGTTGCGGGTGAGCATCCACCACCTCGTCGACCCACGAACGCAGCACGTCGGGGTCTCGAACCTGCTCCAGGCCACGCTCCTCGACCACATCGACCGCCGCTTTCGACTCCTCCAGCATCACGCGGAGGACCGTCCGGGCGGCCGAATCCGAGATCCGGCCCTCCCGCACCAGCGCGATCAGCTCGACCAGCTGCGGAGGACGTATGCCGAACCCCACGGGATCAGCACCGTGCTCCCTCATGAGGGACTGGATTGGCCCCATGACCCAGTTCGCCGCCTCCTTCGCGTCGCCGCAGCCGCGTGCGACCTCCTCGAAGTACTCTGCACCGGCCCGCGTCTGCGTCAGGACCTCCGCGTCGTAGGCCGACAGCCCGAACTCCCGACCGAACCGTGCGGCACGTGCGCGGGGAAGCTCGGGAAGCGCGATGCGCTCCGCGTGGATGGTCTCCGGTCCGAGTTGCACCGGGGGAAGGTCCGGTTCCGTGAAGTATCGGTAGTCGTGACGCTCCTCCTTCGAGCGCATCGCACGAAGCGTCCCCCGATGATCGTCCCAGAGGAGTGTCTCGGGGCGGATTGTCCCACCTCCTTCAACCACCTCGATCTGGCGCGCGATTTCGAGTCTCAACGCCCGCTCGATCCCGGCGAACGAGTTCACGTTCTTGATCTCGGTCTTCGAGTTGAGCCCGGCCTCGCCGATCTGGCGGATCGACACGTTGGCGTCCGCCCGAAGGCTACCCTCCTCCATCGAGCAGTCACTGACGTCCGCATACTCGAGCGTCCGTTTCAGCGTCTGCAGAAACGCGCGGACGCCAGCGGGATCGTGGAGATCCGGCTCGGTGACAATCTCCACCAGCGGCGTGCCAGCCCGATTGAGGTCGACGGCCGTGGCTCCCGGCACCCGATCGTGCACTGACTTTCCCGAGTCCTCCTCCATGTGGACCCGACGGATCCGCACCCGCGACGTTCCCCCGGCGCCGTCGAAGTCCACGGCGCCTCCCGTCGCCAGAGGCCGATCGAACTGCGTGATCTGATACCCCTTGGGCTGATCGGGATAGAAATAGTGCTTCCGAGCCCAGAGAGATCGTTCGTGGATCGTGCACCCGAGAGCGAGGCCTGTGCGGACGGCGAGTCGAACCGCCTGGGGATCGAGCGTGGGCAGCGCACCCGGCAGCCCGAGGCACACGGGGCACACATGCGCGTTGGGCTCGTCCCCGAACACCGCACAGTCGGCGCAGAAGAGCTTTCGTCCCGTGCGCAGCTGGACGTGCACCTCGATGCCGATCACCGGTTGCCAGTGGGTCACGTGGCCATCCCGGCGGACTCAAGGATCCGGGCTGCGTGGATCATCCGGGCTTCCTGCCACCACGGCGCCAGGATCTGCCCACCGACGGGGAGTCCGTCGACGTGGCCGATCGGCACGGACATCGCGGGAATGCCGGCCAGACTAGCGGGTGTCGTGAAGACGTCCTCCCGGTACATATCCAGGGGATTGCCGATCTTTTCCCCGATCCGAAACGCGGGGGATGGCGTCGTCGGAGTGAACAGAAGATCGACCCCACCCGAGAACACACGCCCGAACTCCGTCCGGATCGAAGCTCGCACGCGCTGAGCGACACCGTAGTGGGCGTCGTAGTAGCCGGCCGAAAGCGCGAAGGTCCCGAGCATGATGCGCCGCTTCACCTCCGGTCCCAGCCCTGCCCCCCGAGTCGCTTCGTACATCGTCGAGACCGAGTCGGCGGGGACGCGTCGTCCGAACCGCACGCCGTCGAACCGCGCGAGGTTGCTCGACGCCTCGGCAGGGGCCAGGACGTAGTAGCACGCCACGGCGAGACTCGTGCTCGGCAACGTGACGTCCCGGACCTCCGCACCCGCCGCCCGGAGCCAGTCGAGCGCCACCTCCGCCCGTTCCCGTACCGACGCATCCAGCCGCCCGGGGAAATATTCGGCCGGAACGCCGACCGTGACCCCAGCCAGGTCCTGGGGAGCCGCGTCCCCCGAGAGCTCACGGGGATCCAGCGGCGGAAGGTCCCGACTCGTGGCGTCCCGGGGATCGTGACCCGACACGGCCGCTAGCAACCTCGCAGCCTCGTCGACCGTGCGTCCGAACGTCCCGACCTGATCGAGAGACGAGGCGAAGGCTACCAGACCGTACCGGCTGACGCGGCCGTGGGTCGGCTTGATTCCCACGACACCACAGAGCGCGGCAGGCTGCCGGACCGACCCTCCGGTATCCGAGCCGAGCGCCATCGGCACGTAGCCGGCCGCAACCGCAGCAGCCGAGCCCCCGGAGCTTCCACCCGGTACCCGTGCCAGGTCGTGCGGATTGAGGGTCACACCGAATGCCGAGTGTTCCGTCGACGAGCCCATACCGAACTCGTCCATGTTCGTCTTACCGACGACGATGCCGCCCGCGTCGCGTAGCCTTCGAACCACCGTCGCCTCGAAGGGTGAGCGATACTCCTCGAGGTGCCGGGAGCCGCACGTCGTGGGGAGATCCAGCGTGGCAAGGTTGTCCTTCACAGCGATCGGCGTGCCGCGCAGGATACCGTCACCGGCGGAAGCCTGAGCCGCGGAGACGGCCTCTGGATCGGCGATCGACAGGAAGGCGTTCAGGCTGCCGCTGGACTCTTCCGCAGCGCGGATGACGTCGAGCGCGGCGGACGCGCTCATGCGTCTTCGTCTACCTGTACGCCGGGCGGAGGAGGAACGACGAAGAAGCCCGCCTCCCACCTGGGCGCGAAGACCGAGGGATGCGACACGAGGCCGCCAGGCGATTCCGGTCGGGGCGGTGCCATGTCCATGGTGCGATGGCGGTCCGGGGACCCGGACGTCATCACGTCCGCGGCGGCTTCCGCGACGGTGATCCCGGGCGAGCCCGCACCAGCCGCCCGGAGTCGCTCGGCGAGCTCGAGAACACGATTCATGTCCTCCGTGAGCCGGCCCACCTCGTCGTCCCCCATGTCGAGCCGGGCGAGGCGAGCGATCCGCTCGATCTCGTCCCGATCCACGCTCATGGCCAGTCCTTCTCGAGTGCTGCGTATCGGAGGAGCAGCTTCTTTCTTCCGACCTCGTCGAAGTCCACGGTGACCTTGAGGTCTCGACCGAACCCGGAGATCTCGACGACCGATCCCGACCCGAATGTCGGATGGACCACCCGCTCCCCCTTCACGAAGCGAGGTGTGTCCTGATTCATCGAGTATTCGGGATCGGGCTCGTACTCCGACTCGGCCTCGTCACGCCGGGCCCCACCCGACTGCCATGCCCGCCGGCTCCTGTGCGGCGTCGACTGGGCGGCCAGGCTCAGGCGTTTGGTCCGGCGCTCATCGACAAGCTCGTCGGGAATCGCGTCGACGAAGGACGACCGCGTGTTGTAGTTGAAATCTCCAGCGCGGCGCCGCTGACGCGCCCAGCACAGGGAGAGCTTGTTCTCAGCCCGGGTAATCCCGACGTAGAACAGCCTTCGCTCCTCTTCGAGAGTGTCCGGCTCGTCGTAGGCGCGCCCCAGAGGGAAGAGCCCTTCCTCCATCCCCGCGATGAAGACGACCGGGAATTCCAGTCCCTTCGCGTTATGAAGCGTCATCAGCGTGACGGTGTCCGCATCCGGATCGAGTCGATCGACGTCCGCGACCAGCGCCACCTGCTGAAGGAACAGATCGAGTTCGGTGAAGGTGTCGATATCCTCTTCGGCGATGCTCTGCACCTGCGTAGCGTCGAAGTCGACGGCACCCGCGATCAGCTCCGAGACGTTGCGAGCGCGGTCCTCTCCATCGGGACCCTCCTCGACGAGGTGGCGCACGAGGTCCAGATCCTCCACCAGCTCTTCGAGCAGGTCGCCGACCGTCGCCTGCGTGGCTCGCACGCTGAAGCGCTGGATCAGCTCGGCGAACCGTTCGAGTCCACGCGCGCCGGCGGCGCGCAGGTCGGGAATCTCGCTGGCTCGCAAAGCCGCCTCGAGCAGAGAGATCCCATTCTGGCCGGCCCAGCGGACCAGGTGCTCCTGGCTCGTGAGCCCGATCCCCCGACGCGGGTAGTTCACCACCCGGGCGAATGCGACGCCGTCACGAGGGTTCGAGATCAACCGGAGATAGCCCAGCACATCCTGAATCTCGCGGCGCTCGTAAAAGCGGACACTTCCCACGACCTGATACGGAACCCCCTCGCGCCGGAAGGCGTCTTCCAAGGCACGAGCCTGAGCATTGGTCCGGTACAGGACCGCCGTCGACGAGTACGAGGCACCCGGGGTTTCCCGCAGTCGTGTGTCGATCTCGTCCACGATCCAGCGAGCTTCATCGTTCTCGTCGAAGGCCTCGAGGATCGTGATGGACTCCCCTCCGACTCGCTCCGTCCGGAGGGTCTTTCCCTTCCGGTTCAGGTTTTCCGCGATTACGTGGTTCGCGGCGTCGAGGATCGTCTGGCTGGACCGGTAATTCTGCTCGAGACGGACCGTCACTGCTGACGGAAAGGAATCCTCGAAGTCGAGAATGTTCCGGATGTCCGCTCCTCTCCAGCCGTAGATCGACTGATCGTCGTCACCGACCACCATCAGATTGGTGTGGCCACCGGCCAGGAGTTCCACGAACCGGAACTGGGCCCGGTTCGTGTCCTGGTACTCGTCCACCAGAACGAAGGCGAACCTCTCGCTGTAGCGGTCGAGCAACTCGGGCATCGCCTCGAACACTTCGACCGGCTTGACGAGCAGGTCGTCGAAGTCGAACGCGTTCTGGTGCTCCAGCGCCTTCTGATACTCCGGGTAGACCTTGGCGACGTTGCGCAGGTAGAGGTCGAATGAGCCGCCGTGCTCCTCCGCAAACTGCGCAGCAGTGACCAGCTGGTTCTTGGCGTTGCTGATCTCGTTCCGAATCGCCTTCGGGCTCCACCGCTTCGGATCGAGCCCGATCGAGTCCTGGACCGTTTTCACGAGCCGCAACGCCTGATCCGCGTCGAAGATGCTGAACGTGCGATCCCACCCCAACCGGTCCGCATGGCGACGGAGAATGCGAGCTCCGATCGCGTGGAACGTGCCGACCCACATCCCGGCGGGATCCGACCCGAGGAGACGCCCGATGCGCTCCTTCATCTCACCGGCTGCCTTGTTCGTGAAGGTCACCGCGAGGATGCGATCGGCCGGAACACCGTGGGTGTGGATCAGGTGACAGACCCGGGCGGTCAGGACGCGGGTCTTGCCCGAGCCGGCTCCGGCGAGGACGAGGATCGGACCCTCGAAGTGCTGCGCCGCATGAAGCTGCTCGGGGTTGAGCCCCTGAAGGTGGACGTCGGAGCTCAGGAAGGAGTCCTGCATGGGCGAACGGCGTTAGGGATCAGGCGTCAGCTGCGGGAAGTCGGATCTGGAATGTCGTACCTTCGACGGTTTCGAGAAGCTCGATCTTGCCTTTGTGCACACCCTCGACGATGCGACGTGACAGGGCGAGTCCGACCCCCCATCCCCCGGACTTCGTCGATACGCCGGGTTCGAAGATCTTGTCGCGTACGTCCGGCGCGACGCCCGGCCCCGAGTCCCGGATCCGGACACTCACCCACTGTCCTCCGATCTCCCGGGCGTAGATCGTGATCTTCCCGCCCCGTCCTGCGAGCGCGTCGAGGGCGTTCTTCACGACGTTTTCCAGCGCCCACACGAGGAGCACCTCGTTCCCTTTCACGCGAGGTAATCCGTGGGGGATGTCGACGATGAGTTCCACGCCTTTCTTGGCCAGGCGGGGGATGCGGGCGGCCAGGTACGCCTCGAGGTCCTCCACGACCTGCCGGACCGAGAGACTCTCCAGCTCCGGCTCGGTGCCGATCAGCTCGAAGCGGTGACTGATCCGCTCCAGCCTCTCGAGGTCCTCTCCGATGGAGCTCGCGATGTCGAGATCATCCAGATCACCCGGTCGGTCTCTCTCCGGAAGACGAAGTACCTCCAACCACCCGGCCAGGGACGAGAGCGGTGTGCCGAGCTGATGCGCCAGCTCTCGAGCCATGGATGTCCACGCCCGCTCGCTTTCTGCTCTTCGCTGATACCGGATCACGAGAAACCCGATGAACACCGTCAGCAGAAGTCCAGTCGCCTGGAGAAACGGCACGGAGCGCAGGCTCTGCGCCTCGGGAGAATCACCGAAGTGGATGTGCTGAGCACCGAACGGGTCGCCCACGGGATCGTGCTCGGCGTCGAGCGTACGTACGTAGGACCGGATCCGATCCTGGCCCTCGACGGTTCGGTCGTCGACCTCGAACGGAAGGTTCACATGGCTCAGGACGGTGTCGCCGGGCCCCATGACGACCAGAGGAACGCCCGACTCCGTCACGATCCGCTGCAGCTCGAGCAGAGATTGGGTGACCTCGGCCTGATCCTGAGAGACGAGACCCGCCTGTACCTCCGTGTAGATCCGGGACAGGAGTTCCGAATTCTCCTGGACGCGCCGGAAGATCTGCTGGGTGTACAGGAGGTACCACCCCAGCAGCATCACGAAGAGCGTCGCGAGGGCGACCGGCCACTTGATGCGAATCATCGGAGCACGGAATCGGGTCGTTTCAACCGCCCCGCGCGGAGGACGCTCCTCACGAAGAGCCTCCTTACGACGAAGCGGTCAGCCGTTCGGCGCCAACGTAGGGGTGAAGGACCTCCGGAAGCGAGACGCTGCCATCGGCTTCCTGATACGTCTCCAGAAGCGCAGCCACCACCCGGGGCAGCGCGAGGCCGGAGCCGTTGAGCGTGTGCACGAATTCCGGCTTCTCGGCCTGAGCCCGCCGGAAGCGGATGTTCGCCCGTCGTGCCTGGTAGTCGGTGAACGTCGTGCAGCTCGACACCTCGAGCCACATCTCGACACCCGGTGCCCACACTTCGAGGTCATACGTCATCGCACCGCTCTGCCCGAGATCCCCCGTGGCGAGGAGGAGCCGCCGGTAACGGAGCCCCAGCCGTTCGAGGAGGGTCTCCGCCTCACGCGTCAGCTCCTCCAACGCCTCGAGGCTTCGCTCCGGTGTCTCGTACCGGACGAGCTCGACCTTGTCGAACTGATGCACGCGCAGGAGGCCACGCGTGTCCTTGCCGGCCGCTCCGGCCTCGCGTCGGAAACACGGGGAGTACGCCGTGTACCGTTTCGGCAGATCGTCGGCGGTGAGCAGCTCGTCTCGGTGCAGATTCGTGACCGGAACCTCCGCTGTAGGCACCAGCCAGAGGTCGTCCCGCTCCGACTGGTACGACTCCTCCGAGAACTTCGGCAGCTGGCCCGTTCCGGTCATCGAATCTGGATTGACCAGATACGGAACGCGCACCTCGGTGTAGCCGTGCTCGGACGTGTGCACATCGAGGAAGAAGTTGATCAACGCACGCTGAAGCCGCGCGCCGCGTCCCACAAGCACCGGAAATCCCGACCCGGAGATCTTCGAGCCCCGAGGCAGATCCAGAATTCCGAGGGCCTCGCCGATCGTCCAATGCGGCACGGGATCGAAGCCGAACGTGGCCGGCTCACCCCACGTCGAAAGGACCTCGTTGTCCTCCTCCGCCCCGACAGGCACCCGGTCATGAGGCTCGTTGGGGACAAGCAAAAGATTGTGCCGGATGAACGCGTCCGCATCCCGCACGACGTCATCGAGGTCGTCGATGCGCTGCCCCAGTGCTCGCGTCTGCTCGATGATCTCCGATGCGTCCTCACCGGCGCGTTTCAGCTCTCCGACCTGTTTGGAGGCGGCGTTCCGTTGCGCCTTGAGTTCGTTGACCTCACTGATCGCCTCTCGCCGCGCCTCATCGCGCTCGAGAATGTCGTCGACGGCCTGCGGAAGGGCCGCGTCACGTTTCGCCAGCGCCGCCTTCACGGCGTCGGGCTCCGCGCGTAGCCGTCGGATATCGAGCACGGGTCAGTTGGGCGGCACGAGGTCCCGATCGTTGCAGACCGGGTTCGTCACGTGACGAAAGACGAACGTCCCCCCCACCGGGTCGATGTCGACCGCCTCCAGCTTCGCGTGGTATCGGCACGAACGACCGAAGGAACCGGGTGAACGGTTCGTCTTGACGACGTAGACGTTTCCGAATTCGACCGGCACCGGACGGTCCGAAACGTACCGGAGCGAGTCGCTGGGAGCCTGAGTCACATCTTCGAGACGCGTGTTCTCGATCGTCGCGATTTCGGCTTCGGTGAAGATGCCGAGAACCGGCGGAGGGAGCATCACGATCTCCCCACCCTGCGTGTCGATCGCGAGATCCCACTGGCCGGCGGAACTCGGTACTTCCACCTCGAGTTCCAGCCCCTGGTAGAACGAGTATGCCGACACGAGGCCGAGCTCGGGTCGGGCCATCGAGTAGAGGAGGACCGTGTCGGGGTTGTCCGTCCATCGGAAGGCGAACGGGTCGTCGTCGCACGCCGTGGCGATCAGGAGCACGGCGAGTGCTCCTGAGATCGACAGTGTCGCGCGGAGTCGCCGGTGATTCTGGCCTGACATTTGATTCAAAACGACCTCGAACAGGGACCGAAGCGAGTGCGGGAAGTTCACGGCAGGCTGGAAAGCGGTCAACCCCGAAAAGCCGCGTAGTTGCTTGACTTTACCCCCTATCGAGGGTAGGTTCCGCGCCATTCCCGGAGGGTAGCCGTCCCGTTCGGACTGCACCCTCGCCCACACTTGGCCTGTGAGGTAATGCGGTGGCCCACGCCCCGCCCGTCGAAGGGATCCGACGCATTCTAGTTGTCGACGGCGAACCTCACATCCGACGAGTGCTCGAGTCCATCCTCGGCTCGAGGGGCTTCGACGTCCTGATGGCGTCCGATGGCATGCAAGGGCTCGAT
Organism: uncultured Gemmatimonadota bacterium; assembly: GCA_938030915.1. GTDB lineage: Bacteria > Gemmatimonadota > Gemmatimonadetes > Longimicrobiales > Gaopeijiaceae > UBA2589. Next base: position 10,133 of record CALHIO010000329.1, on the reverse strand, counting down.
GAATGGGGTGAAGAGCGTATTGACCTCGTCATTCTCGATCTCATGATGCCGGGAGGCGCCGGGCTGGAGATCCTCTCGAAGATCCGCTCGAACCCGCGTCGGTCCGACACTCCGGTCATCATCCTGACGGCCAAGGGGCAGGATACGGACCGGGAAGCCGCGCTCGCCGGGGGTGCGAACGATTTCCTCACGAAGCCCTTCAGCCCTAAGAAACTCATTGCCCGAATCGAAGAGATCCTCGGCGACGCCTGACGCCCGGACGTGGGTGACGATCCTCGCCGGGGGCATCGGCTCACGGTTCTGGCCGGCGAGCACGCCCGCGAGACCGAAGCAGCTCCTTCCCCTCGGCAGTACAGAGCCCCTCATCGTCGATACGGTCCGTCGGGCGCGGGCACTCGCCCCTGACGAACGGATCCGCATTCTCGCCGGAGCGCACCTGGCTGGACCATTCCAGTCGGTGCTCCCCGGGCTCTCCGACGAAAGTTTCTGGATCGAGCCGCGCGCTCGCGGGACTGCCCCGGTTCTGGCGTGGGCGGCGTGGAAGCTCGCCCAGATCGACCCCGAAGCGGTCATGGTATCCCTTCACGCCGATCACCTTCTCGACCCCATCGAGGGGTTCGTGGAGACGGTGGCGAGCGCCGTCGAGTTCGCCCGGCGCGACGAGCTGCTCCTCAGCATTGGCGTACCTCCCGACAGGATCGAGACCGGGTACGGACACATCGAAGCTGGTGCGAAGCTGGAGCCCGCAGGCGCCGCCGGCGGGTTTCGGGTGAAGGCCTTCCACGAAAAGCCGGACGCGGATACCGCACGCCGGTACGTCGACGAGGGCTACCTCTGGAACACCGGGATCTTCATCTGGAAGGCATCGGTGCTTCTCACGGAGCTCGATCGACACGCCCCGGAGATCTCGGCGCTTCTGCCCGTGATCGGAGAGGAAGGCGACGAGGCCTTCTTCGAACGTGTGCCGGTCAGCGTCATCGACCGGGCCGTCATGGAGCGCAGTGACCGGGTAGGTGTCGTCCAGGCCACCTTCACGTGGGACGACGTGGGGAGCTGGGAGGCCCTGGCCCGCACCCGATCCAACGACGAGTCCGGAAATGTGGTCCTGGGAGACGCCGGGGTCGTGGACGGGCAGAACAACATCGTGTACCAGGAGGGCTCCGGCAGAGTCGTCCTCCTGGGCACGGACGACCTGGTCGTCGTGCAGACCGGCGATACGACGATGGTGCTGCCACGGTCCAGGGCACCGGAGATCAAGAAGCAGCTCGAGCGCATGGAGGAAGACTCGTGACGGACGCGTCTCTCTATCTCTTTGACGACCGGCGTGCCCGTCGATGGGCACCGCTGAGCCTCACGCGGCCTGTCGGAGAGCTGTTGCACGGCTGCATGACCCTCCGTACGAGAGCGGAGCACGTGTTCGGGGCTACCTGCCGGGGTCACGTGAGCCGCACCGCCCTGATCGGATTCGACGAGCCGGGGGCAGCGCCCGCGATCACGCCGGACGACGTCTCCGCGATCGGCGTACGAATCCTCCTTTCAAGTCGCGCCGTCGTCGAATTCCAGGAGTTCGAAGCCCCCGAGCACTCTGCCCGCATCATGGTCGACGGACAACCGGTCGGCTGGATCGTCGCAGACGGCGACCCCCTGCCCTCCGAGCTGTGGCTCCGCGATCCCGGCGCGGAACCCGATGAAGGGCCTCGTCTCGAGCTCGATGGCACGATTCTCGGTCACCCCTGGGATCTAATCGCGGCCAACGAGGAGCGGATCGCACGTGACGTGGCGCGACTGTACCCCGGTGATGAGGAGACCCCCGGGGCACACCGCATCGGCGACCACCACGTCTCGCTCGGCTCGGGGTCCATCATCGAACCGGGTGTACACCTCGATCTCCGCAACGGCCCGATCCGTCTGGACGACGGCGTGCGCGTGCAAGGACCAGCCCGGCTTTCGGGGCCGCTCTACGTCGGCCGGGACTCCTCCATCCTCGGTGGTGCGGTCGGCACATCGTCCATCGGTCCGGTCTGCCTGATCCGGGGAGAAGTCGCGCACAGCGTCTTCCTCGGGTACGACAACAAGGCTCACGACGGGCACATCGGGCACGCGTTCGTCGGCCGCTGGGTGAACCTCGGCGCGTTCACCACGAACTCCGACCTCAAGAACAACTATCGGACGGTCAGGGTGTGGACCCCTGAGGGGGACGTCGATTCCGGCCTCGTCAAGGTGGGCTGCTTCCTCGGCGACCACGTGAAGACCGGGATCGGGACCGTCCTCAACACCGGGACCGTGATCGGCGCGGGCAGCAACGTCTTCGGTGGCCTGATGCCCCCTACCGCGGTGCCACCGTTCAGCTGGGGATCCGGGCGCGACTTTCGCGACCACCGGCTGGACAAGTTCCTCGAGACCAGCGAGCGCGTCATGGCCCGCCGAGGCGAGGTGCTTACGCCCGGCGTGATCGAAGTCCTTCGTCTCGCATGGCGGAAGACGGCGGGACGCCGAGACGAGTGACGGGACCATGAACGTCTCTGTCCTCGGCAGCGGAAGTTCAGGCAACTCGATCTTCGTCCGCGCCGGGAATACGCGAATCCTCATCGATGCCGGGTTCAGCGGTCGAGCCATCGCGGAGCGTCTCGGCAGGATCGGAGTCGGCGCAGAGGAGATCGACGCCATCGTCGTGACGCACGAGCACTCCGACCACACGGGTGGCGTCGGCGTCTACGCGCGACGGCACGGGACTCCGGTCTACATGACGGAACGAACTCGGGCCGCATGCTCGAACATCCTGCGAGGCGGGGAGACGGTGCGCCCGTACGACCCCGGGCGTGCCTTCCACGTCGGGGATGTGCGGGTCGAACCGTTTCTGACCGTTCACGATGCGGTGGACCCGGTGGGTGTCGCGGTCGTCGACGAGTGCACCGGCCTCCGCCTCGGTGTGGCCACGGATCTCGGGCGACCGACCGCTCAGATCCGCCACGCACTCTCCGGCTGCGACGTGCTCGTCCTGGAGGCGAATCACGACGAGGTCCTCCTCCACTCGAGCCACTACCCGATCTCGGTGAAACGGCGAATCGCATCGAGCCACGGACACCTGTCGAACCAGGCCGCGGCCCGCTTCGCCGTCGAACTCATGCACCCCCGGCTCGCGGGTATCGTGCTCGCTCATCTCTCGAACGAGTGTAATCGGGCGGAGCTGGCACTCGAGGTCGTGGGTTCTGCGCTCGAACGAGCCGGGTGGTCAGGGCACCTCGAAGTCGCCAGACAGGATGAGCCCACGGCTCTCCTGGACATCGAGGAGCTTCGCTACCGGAACGGTCCGGCCCAGCTGAGTCTGTTGTAAGCCCCTACCTGTCAGCGGGAGCCGCCTTCCTTCCGTCCCACCGAGAGTCGGGACGGCGTGTCTCGATCCAGCTGTGCGTGCGCCTCCTCCAGCCGTTCGTCCGCCAACGCCACCTCCCCGGCGAATGCCTGCTCGAGCGCCCGGCAACCCCGCGTCCGCAGCTGCCCGAGGTTGTGCGCGAGAGACTGGGCTGCGTGCACCGTCAGATCGCGATGCCGGTATTCGTGCGTCCGGATAGCGTCCTCGATCGTCCGCCACGAAGCCTGCTCATCGGCTGGGCGCAGTGTTCCACCCGGCCATGATGGAAGTGTGATGCGCACCTGCACGGTCAACGTCAGGTCGGAGACCCGACAACGACCGCCGGCCCCGGCCGGTCGCCATGACGGCTGGATATGGTACTCGGTAAGGCCCTGCGACATCTGCCCACCCGCGCCCTGGAGACGCGTCCGATTCAGTCGCTCGATCACCCCGGAGAGCGTGGAATCCGGAAGCGCATAGTACGCCTCGGACGCCTCCACGCGCACCGCCTCGTGAGGAGAAGCCGCCTGCGCAACGAGCGCAATCGGCGTCGCCGCAGCCCCGGCCCCGAGCGCGGCTGCAAACACCGTAGAACGCCTCAGAACGCCGCGCCTCCTCATTCGGTCAGATGCCGAAGAGCCTCAGAACATCGTTCGACAACGCCCAGAGCATGATCCCCACGATGATGAAAAAGCCGACGTTGCTCCACTTGAGTCTCTGCTCGACGCTCAGAGCACGTCCCCCTCGAATCGCCTCGATCGCCAGAAATACGAGGTGACCACCGTCGAGGATCGGGATGGGGAGCAGGTTGAGGACCGCGAGGTTCACGCTGAACAGCGCCATGAAGCCGAGGAAGCTGTCCAGGCCCGCCTGGGCGGCCTGACCGGACAGATCCCCGATGGTCACGATGCTCCCCACGGAGCGCGGAGAGACCCCGCCCGTGACGAGATCCCGCAGGAAACCCAGGATCAAGCCCGTCACGAAGACTGTCTCCCGGTACCCGGCAACCACGGCCTCACTCATCGAGACCTCTTCGTAGACCATCTCGATCGCAGGCCGCTCAATCCCCGCGCGCCCGATCGTACGAACGGCGCCATCCAGACCGGCCGCCTCGACCGCATCGAGGGTGAAAGCCCGGACGAGCTCGTCCCCATTACGGTCGATCGTCAGCTCGACTCGTTCACCGGGACGCGCCTGAACCTCGGCCACGAAGTCGTACCATCCGGGCGTCGGCTGACCGCTGACCGCGGTCACGCGATCACCGGCTTCCAAACCGGCTTGATCCGCGGGGGAGCCTGGCTCGGTGTACCCCACACCCGATTCGTGCCAGACCGCGACGGACGCGTAGAGGGAGCGCCGCTCCTCCCGCGTCACGGGAATACGGATCTCGATGCTGCGCGTGGGCTCGACGAGGTCGATAGTCACCGGGCCGGGCACGCCCTCGTAGAGCGCCTGCCCGACATCCCCCCAGTGCTCCATCGGCTCTCCACCGATCCGCACGAATCGGCTGCCCCGATCGATCGTTGCCAGGGCCTCGGTCCCGGGTGGGAGAGTGCTCTCGACCACATACCCTATGCGCGTGCTGTCGGCGTGTCGCGCCCCGTAGCTGGCGGCGAGGAAGGTGTACACGCCGAAGGCGAAGATCATGTTCATGATCACGCCGGCGGAAATGACGAGGGTCCGGGCCCAGATCGGCTTGGCGTCGAAGTCGCGCTCGCTGGGCTCGCGTGAAGCCCCGGGGACCTCGCCACCCTCGATCTTCTCCATCATCTCGTCGTCCATGCCGCCCATCTTCACATAGCCACCGAGCGGGATGGCGCTGATCACATACTCCGTCTCTCCGCGGGTGAATCCGAAGACACGCGGGCCAAGCCCGATCGAGAATCGCTGAACTTCGATCCCGACGGCTTTGGCAGCCCAGAAGTGGCCGAGCTCGTGCACGAAGATCAGCACTCCGAGCACAATGACGGTCGCAAGTACGGTCATGACGTCGTTCCCATAGCTTCCCCGCACCGCGCAGCTTCTTCGGCTGCTACGGTTCGGGCCGCCGAATCCACGGCGATCACATCGTCGAGGTCACGGGGCGCATGGGCCCCGATCGTGTCCATTGTCCTTCGCACCACTTCGGAAATGTCCGGGAAGCGGATCCGATCCTCCAAGAATGCCTGAACGGCAATTTCGTTCCCGGCGTTGTACACCGCGGGTGCGCAACCGCTCCGTCGTCCTGCCTCAACCCCGAGCGAGAACATCGGGAACGCCTCGTGATCGATCTCCTCGAACGTCAGAGGAGACGACCGCACCGGGTCGTAGGTCCGAAGGGCGGCATCGTCGACCCGGTCCGGGTAGTTGAGCGCATAGAGGATGGGCAGCTCCATCGTGGGAAAGCCGAGTTGAGCCAGCACCGAACCGTCGACGAACTCAACGAACGAGTGGATGACCGACTGCGGGTGCACCACCGCGTCGATCTGCTCGTACTCGAGCCCGTACAGAACATGCGCCTCGATCACCTCGAGCGCCTTGTTCGCGAGCGTCGCCGAGTCGATGGTGATCTTCGCACCCATATCCCACGTGGGATGGCGCAACGCGGCCTCAGCCTTCACCTGCGCGAGCTCCGCGGCTGGACGCCCTCGGAAGGGCCCGCCTGAGGCCGTAAGGGTGATCCGATGGACCTCCGTCTCACCGGCGCCCTGCAGACACTGCAGGATGGCCGAGTGCTCGGAATCGATCGGGATGACCTCCCCTCCGCCCCGTTGCGCTGCGGCACGGACGAGCGGCCCGCCGGCTACGAGGGACTCCTTGTTCGCCAGAGCTAGACGGTGCCCCGCCTCGAGCGCAGTGAGGGTCGGCCTCAAACCGGCGGCGCCGACCAGTGAATTGAGCACCACATCGAGGTCCGGATCGGCCACCACAGCGAGCATCGCTTCGATCCCCCGGTGCCAGGAGGTCGCGCCGCCCGGATCGGTCGGCATTTCGACGGTCTCGTCGCAGAGCACCGCCATCGCGGGTCGAAACTCCGCCACCTGAGCGGTCAGCATATCGGCGCTGCGATTCGCTACGAGGGCGACGACCTCGAATCGATCCGGGTGTCGCCGCACCACCTCCAGAGCGCTCCGACCAATCGAGCCCGTCGATCCGAGAATCGCGACCCGGATCACGTGAGGTAGACGACGAGAATGAGGAGCCCGTAGGACGCCGGTATCGTGAGCACCAGCGAGTCGATCCGATCCAATACGCCCCCGTGACCCGGAAAGAACGAACCGGAGTCTTTCACACCGGCCTCGCGCTTGAAGAGAGATTCGAGCAAGTCGCCGACCACCGCCGCCAGCCCGAGCAGAGCCCCGATCAGAGCGAACGGGAGCGGGCCCGCATCGGCGAGCACCGGCAGTCGCCCCTGAACGATGAAGAGCCACCCCACCCCGGTCGCAGCCCCACCTGCCAAGCTGGCCCAGAACCCGACCCACGACTTGTTCGGTGAAATGGTCGGAGCAAGACGAGCTCGTCCCTTTCCCCACGTGGTCCCCGCGAAATAGGCAGACGCGTCTCCGATCCACGTCGCGGCAAGCGGGAGGGCGACCACCAGCAGAGGAGCGACTGGATCCGAATCAGCGGCTGTCCACGCGCGGTCGTCGGGAAGTGCCAGGAGGAACGGGATGAAGGTGAGAGCCAGCCCCGAGTAGATCGCACCGAAGACGGTAACCGAGACCGTCGGAAGCGGGTTACCGTCGGCACCACGGGTTCGCATCGCTTCCACCGCCGCCAAAAGACTCGTGCCGATGATGACCGCAAGTCCGAACGGCGCATACCCGGCGAACGTCGGCCGCCACGCCCCCAAGAGCACGAGCAACGCGGCAGCAGGCACCCCGACCCACTCGATGGGGTGGGTCCCCTTTGCATGAGCGAGCCGATACGCCTCGTGCGCTCCCCACGCGGCGAACGCAGACAGTGGCACCGCCAGGAACCACCCGCCCAGGTAGGCCAGGCCGAGCACGATCGGGATCGCGACGACCGCGACCGCGACACGTTTCGAAAGCTCGCTCAACGCCCGGAGCTCAAGAGGCCTCGACGCCCACGCTCACGCGTCCGAAACGACGCTCCCTGCGCTGGTAATCGAGGATGGCTTCAAAGAGGTGATCTCGGTCGAACGCGGGCCAGTATACCGGTGATATGTGGAGCTCGGTGTAGGCGAGCTGCCAGAGCATGAAGTTACTGATCCGATGCTCGCCGGACGTCCGAATCAACAGGTCCGGGCTCGGAAGCCCCCGGGTGAAGAGCGAGTCCTCCAGGACCGAGTCATCGATATCGGCCGGGTCGAGTTCACCCGCCCGAACGCGGTCGGCGAGGGCTCGCGCGGCACGAAGTAGCTCTTCCCGCCCCCCGTAGGAGATCATCAGGTTCAGCCGGAGCGCGTTCCCGCCCCGCGTGCCTTCGACGATCTCGAGGACCGCAGAGCGTGTGGCATCGTCGACGCGGTCAAGGTCGCCGAGGACGTGGACCTGGACCCCCTGGCGTCGAAGCTCAGCGCGCTCCTTCCTGGCATACAACTGAAGGAGGCCCATGAGAGCCGTGATCTCCCGGGCTGGCCGTTTCCAGTTTTCCGTGGAAAAGGCGAAGAGCGTCAGAATGTCGATCCCGGCCTCGACCGCGCCCTCGACGACCTCCCGAACGGACTTCATCCCCTCACGGTGCCCGAGGTGACGGGGCAAACCGCGCTCACGGGCCCACCGACCATTACCGTCCATGATGACGGCCACATGCGACGGAACGCCTCCTCCGAGGCGGACGCGGTCGAGAAGATCGGAGGCCATACTAGATGGCCATCACCTCTGCTTCCTTCGCCTTCAGCATCGCGTCGATCTTGTCGGTGTACTGATGGGTGAGCTTCTCGAGCTGATCTTCACGACGCCGCCCCTCGTCCTCCCCGATCTCGTGTTCTTTTACGAGCTCGTGGATCTCATCGCGCACCGTCCGACGAGCATGACGGATCGAGATGCGCCCTTCCTCCGCCATCTTGTGAAGGATCTTCACGAACTCCTTCCGACGCTCCTCGTTGAGCGGAGGAATCGGAACGCGGATGACGTTCCCGTCGTTCATCGGATTGAGGCCGAGATCCGACGTCATGATCGCCCGCTCGATGTCGCCGAGAAGCGTTTTGTCGAAGGGCTGAACCATGATCATGCTCGGCTCCGGCGTATTCACCGTGGCCACCTGATTCAGCGGCATCTGAGAGCCGTACGCCTCCACGCGCACCGAGTCGAGGAGCGCCGGGGTGGCCTTGCCTGTACGAACGGTCGCGAACTCGCGGCGGATAGCCTCGAGGGCGTCTTCCATGCGCATCCGGCCTTCTTCGGGGGTCGCCATGTTCGTTTCCCGATGCTAAGGACGTTGGACGAGGCGGATCGCACCTGCCTCACTGAACTGCTACGAAACTAGTGTGCCCACCCGCTCGCCACGAATCGCGTTGGCGACCGCGCCACTGTTGCTGAGGTTGAGCACGATGATGGGCAGATCGTTCTCCTTGCAGAGAGCCACCGCCGCGGCGTCCATCACTCCGAGCTCGCGCTGCACGACCTCCTGAAAGGAGATCGCAGGGATGAATTCGGCCGACGGGTCCTTCACGGGATCCGCCGTGTAGACACCCTGGACCTTCGTCGCCTTGATGACGACGTCCGACTCCATCTCGATCGCGCGAAGCACCGCCGCTGTGTCCGTCGAGAAGTACGGGTTTCCGGTTCCGGCCGCGAAGAGCACGACCCGCCCCTTCTCCATGTGCCGCATGGCACGACGGCGAATGTAGGGCTCCGCGATCTCCTCCATGCGGATCGCGGTCATGACCCGGGTCTCCACACCCTTGTTCTCTAGGAGGTCTTGCACGGCGAGGGCGTTGATGACGGTCCCGAGCATGCCCATGTAGTCGGCCTGAACACGGTCCATTCGGCCGCCCTGCGATGCAATCGCCCCACGAACGATGTTGCCGCCACCGATTACGATGCCCAATGACACACCCATCTCGACCAGTGACCGGATCTCATCGGTCAGCTGGTCCACGACAGCAGGCTCGATGCCGAACCCCCGCTCCCCGGCAAGTGCCTCACCGGAGAGCTTGAGGAGAACTCTCCTGTACCGGAGTTCAGCCTGATCGGACATCGATCAACCCTGCTCGCCGATCTTCATCCGGGCAAAGCGAGCGATCTCGATCTTCTCGCCTACCGTACCGGACACCTCCGTGATGAGCTGCTCGATCGTCTTGTCGGGATCCTTCACGAACGGCTGAGCCAGAAGGGTGCTCTCCTTGAAGAACTTCTGAATACGTCCCTCGACGATCTTCGCCGCGATCTCCTCCGGCTTCCCCTCTTCCTTGGCCTGCTCTAAGTACACGGCGCGCTCACGCTCGACGACGTCCGCCGGGATCTGCTCAGGGGAAATCGACAGTGGGTTGGTCGACGCGATGTGCATCGCGATGTCCTTCGCGAGCGCCTTGAAATCGTCAGTATTGGCGACGAAGTCCGTTTCGCAGTTCACCTCGACGATGGCTGCGGTCCTGTTGTCGAAATGGATATAGCTGCCGATGGTCCCCTCGTTCGCGGACTTCTCGGCGCGCTTGGCGGCCTTCGCCGCACCCTTCGCCCGCAAAAGATCGACCGCCTTATCCATATCGCCGTCGGTCTCGGTCAGGGCCTTCTTGCAATCCATCATCCCCGCACCGGTCATGTCGCGGAGCTTCTTCACGTCTGCTGCGCTGATCATCGTTGCTTCACTCATTGTGATCGTACTTTCTGGTTGT
>CALHIO010000328.1 GCA_938030915.1 uncultured Gemmatimonadota bacterium | reverse complement strand
CCCGGACGGGTCGTTGCCGTCTCGGGGGCGATCGGGCCGCTCGGGATTCGCATCGAGCCGTGGGGACCGACCTCGCTGGCCGAAGCCGAGGCGTACTTCGGGCGCCAGGTGGCCGGGCTCCTCGAGGGAGGTGTGGACGGGTTCGTTCTCGAGACGTTCTCGGACCTCTCGGAACTCGAATGTGCGGTGCGAGCCATCCGCGCGGCGTGCGACCTTCCCGTATTCGCCCAGATGACGGTCGGCCCGGACGGCAAGACGTCGTTGGGTACCGAACCGGGGCATCTCGCCCGGGCACTCGAGGACTCCGGCGCTGACGTGATCGGACTCAACTGCTCGGTGGGTCCGGCCGTGATGCTCGACGCGATCGAAGACATGGCCGAAGTCACGGCGTTGCCGCTGAGCGCGCAGCCGAACGCCGGTCTCCCCCGCACGGTCCGCGACCGGAAGATCTATCTGGCCAGCCCCGAGTACATGGCGCAATACGCCCGGCGCATGATCGACGTCGGCGTACGATTCGTCGGAGGATGTTGCGGGACCACGCCGGACCATACGCGAAAGATGCGTGACGCGGTCGCTGCGCTTCAGCCGCGGCATCCGACGGTCACGATCCGTGACACGCTACGCGGGCCAGAGCCCGTCGCGGACCCTGTACCTCTCGAGCGTCGGTCCGCGTGGGGTCGAAAGCTCGCACGGGGCGAAATCGTAGCTTCGGTCGAAATCGTCCCACCGCACAGCTGGGACGCGTCGCAAGTCACGATCCCTGCTCGGGAACTCAAGGTCTCGGGCGTCGACGCGGTGAGCATCGTCGAAAGTCCCCGATCGCGCAGCCGCATGGGTGCCCTGTCCGCGGCACTGATCGTCGAACGGGATGTCGGCCTCGAGTCCATCGTCCACTACACGTGCCGGGACAAGAACATGCTCGGCATGATCTCGGACTTGCTCGGGGCCGCAGCGGCCGGGCTCCGGAATGTTCTCGTCGTCTCCGGGGACCCTCCCGCGATGGGACCGTATCCTGACGCGACGGCCGTCTTCGACATCGACTCGATCGGCCTGACCAATGTCGTGCAGGGCCTCAACCGGGGGATCGATCCTGGAGGGAACGCGATCGGTGCGCCCACGGAATTCGTTCAGGGCGTCGCCCTCAATCAGGGTGCGGTCGACCAGGAGCGTGAACGGGACCGCTTCCGGTACAAGGTCGAGGCCGGTGCGGACTTCGCCATCACCCAACCCGTGTTCAACCCAGGCGCGCTCGAGGGCTTCCTGGAGGCAACCGCTCCCGACATCCCGGTCATTGCCGGAATCTGGCCCCTCGTGAGTCTTCGCAACGCAGAGTTCCTCGCCAACGAAATGCCGGGGGTCGACGTGCCGCCCGACTTCGTCGAGCGCATGAGAAACGCCCAGGCGTCCGGCCCGGACGCAGAGCTGGAAGAAGGTGTGGCGATCGCGCTCGAGATGATCGAAACCACTCGTGGTCTCGTTGGAGGTTTTCACCTGACGGCCCCACACCGGAATGTCGAGATCGCACTTCGCGTTCTCCGCGAAAGCGGGATCAGGGCAACCGCCTGAGCGCGCGACCTATACGAGTTCGAGGATGCTGCGCAGCCGGCGACCCGCGTGTCGCTCTCCGAGGTTGCTGACGTAGATCTTTTCGGCACCCACCGAACGGAGGGCCCGGATGCTCCGTGCGCAGATCTCCTCAGGGCTCGCGCCCGATTCGAAGTCGGCCTGAATCTCCCGGGACGGCACCGGGAAGAACGAGCCCAGCATGGACAGCGTGCGAGGGTTCGGTGACCTGTAGTAGAACACGCCGAATACGACCGGCTTGCTCGACCCTGCCCGATGCGCTTCCTCGAGGAAGTCTTCGACGATGTCGACGGAGTGGTGAGACACGATTTGACTGAGTGCGTACTCGGCATGCGCATCGGGCGCGTTGATGAAGGCGACCTGCTCGGTGGCCGATCGGTGGGGGTTCACCCAGCCCCCGAGCGTCAGCGACGGCACTCGACCCGACAGAATTTCCCTCAGATCCCGGCCGTGCGGCACACATCGAGGTGGCGGTACCGAAACGTCGCCCCCGAGCACCGTCAGGGATTCAAAGCCGTCCGATGCCGCCCGCACGGCGAAGGTCTCGCAGTACTCGAGTGTGTGCTTGCACGTCAGGATCGGCACGATCCTCGAGAGCTCGACCGAGTCTCCGACGTTGCCTCCGACGTGTGCGAGATTCTCCTCTTCAGCCGACCCGACCGCATTGTCCGTCAGAAATACGAAGAGCTCCTGCCGGGTCAGTCGGCCCAGCGTGTGGTGCAGGTCGATCCACGCGGACATGCCATCCTCACCGGACAGATCCGTTCGTGGGGGACGAAGTTCGACCGTCACGAGCGGCCCGGGCGCCCGGAGAGCGTCGAGGAGTTCACTCATCGCCCGACCAGGCCCTCCACCTCGTCGATCGCGGTCGGCAGATCCGTTGTCAGGACCTCCGCTCCGTCCCCGGTCACGAGCACGTCGTCCTCGATCCGCACTCCGATTCCGGACCAGGTTCCCATCCCCTCCCCGCCTGACTCCGGGCGGAAATACAGCCCGGGCTCGACCGTGAACACCATGCCGGCCTCGAGCATCCTGGAGGCCCCTCTGCGCTGGTAGTCGCCGGGATCGTGAACATCGAGACCGAGCCAGTGCGACGTCTGGTGCGGGAAAAACTCCCGGTGACACCCTGCGTCCACGACCTCATCGACATCGCCGGAGAGAACCCCGAGGTCGAGAAGACCCAGGGCCAGTACGCGGGTCGATGCCTCGTGAACGTCCCCGATGGTCGCTCCTGGGCGAACGGCAGCGATGGCAGCGCGGCGAGCCTCGTCGACGATCTCGTACACCGCGCGCTGCGTGCCCGAAAACCGCCCGCTCGCCGGAAACGTGCGCGTCACGTCACCGTGGTACAGGCCGTATTCCGCCCCGGCGTCGATGAGTACGAGCCCACCCTCGGGAATCGTCGCATCGTTTGCGACGTAGTGCAGTGTACACGCATTTTCGCCTCCCCCGACGATCGAGGCGAAGCCCGGCCCGATCGCACCCGCAGCCCGGAACGCGCCCTCCAACGCGGCTTCGACCACCCACTCGCCGACTCCTTCTGCCAGTGCACGCGCTGCGGCACGATGACCCTCCATCGTGATACGACATGCGTTCCGGATCGTCTCCACTTCGTGCGCCGACTTCAACAGGCGCAGTTCGTCCAGAATCTCACCGGGGTCGATCACCCCACGAGGCCCCGAGCCTAGACGCGGACCGCGCGCCCGCGCCGTCCCAAGAGCGCCGATCACCAGATCGTCGACCTCCCTGCTACGCCCGAGCCGGACGTGAATCCGGTCTGCGCCACCCAGCATCGTCGGCAGCCGTGAAGCCAGCTCCTGGATCGGATACACTTCCTCGGCACCGGACACGGACTGAACGCCCTCCAACCCCAGACGCGGACCCGACCACAGCTCCGCATCGGCATCGCGCGAGCGAGCAAAGAGTTCGAGGCGGGGGTCGGACCCACCCACGAGGACCGCTACACAGTCCGGCTCCGCGAGGCCCGACAGATAGAAGAGTTCGCGGTCCGGGGCATACGGTCGCTCAGTGTCCCGGGACGTGTGCTGCACCGGCGCCGATGGCAGCACCATGACGCCGTCTCCAAGTGATTCGAACACGGAAGATCGCCGCGCGCCGAGTTCGCCGGACGGAGTGGAAATCGTCGTCATTGGGCACATATCGGCAACCTAGCGGTACAGCTTTACCTTGTCTTGGCCCGCCTGCGCCGTCTCATCTCTGGAGTCCTCGTGACACCTTCGAAGTGGCTGAACGTCTCGGTCGCCGGAGTCGCCCTCCTCGCGGTCTTCACCGCTCCTGCGCTTGCTCAGGACCCGGACCCCGACTCGGCCGTTGTCCTCGAGCCGATCCTCGTCCGAGTGCTCCCCAGTACGATCGGGACCCAGGCTCCCTACCCGGTATCCGTTCTGACCGGAACGCAACTCACGAGAGCGACGGCATCCGCGTTTATCGAGGAGGCCGTCCGAGCCGTCCCCGGCGTGCAGATTCACAACCGGTTCAACTTCGCGGTGGGTGAGCGAATCGCGGTCCGTGGCTTCGGGCCACGGTCGCAATTCGGCGTCCGCGGGATCCGCGTTCTGGTCGATGGCATTCCGGCCACCCTCCCCGACGGACAGGCGACGCTCGATCATCTCGATCTGTCGGGGCTCGGTCGGGTGGAAGCCCTCCGCGGTCCGAACGCGTCTCTGTACGGAAACGCCGCGGGTGGGGTCATCCACTTCCGCACCACCGATCCCGCCGAGGAACCGGCGACCGTGTCCATGCGATGGACCGGCGGATCTTTGGGGACGTCCACCGGTGCGACGGCCGGCGAGGATGTATCGCACTCCATGTGGACACTCCAGGGGGTCGCGACCGGTACCGCCGGGAAAGCCGGCTATCGAGTCGGCTTCTCCACCACGGACTTCGACGGATACCGCCGTGATCCCGAGGCCGACGACGGAACGCCCTACGGTGCCGCCAAGCGAACGGTTCTGAATGGGACACTGACCCTCCCGCTCGCCACCGGGCTCCTGCGCATCGTCGCCAACGCCATGGACCTCGACGCCGAGAACCCGGGCTCCCTGCCGCAGGCCGTGCTCGACGAGGGCAACCGGGCGGCTTGGGGGTTCAACGTCCGCAGTGGTGCAATCAAGGACGTCCGGCAGGGCCAGGTCGGTGCGTCGTGGATGGGCTCCGTAGGTTCGTTGAACAGTGAATTCGCTCTGTGGGGCGTGCGCCGCGAACTCTTCAATCCGATCCCGGGACGTGTGATCGACCTCACGCGCAACGCCGGAGGCATTCGGACTCTCTTCCAGGGCGACGTTCCCGTCGACGATCGCACCACGTTCGGGTGGGGCGCCGGCTTCGAGGCGGAGCTTCAGAGCGACGACCGGATGAACTTCGAGAACAATGGCGGCGACCCCGGAGATCGGATTCTCGATCAGGTCGAGGATGTCGGCACCGCGGGCATCTTCGTGCAGGGGCGTCTCGACGCCGCGGACCGCGTCTCGCTTCTCGCGGGGCTTCGATACGACAACATCAGCTTCGGCGCGACGGACTACTTCCTCGAGGGTGGAGATCCGGACGACACGGGTGAGCGCACGATGAGCGCGCTCAGCCCATCCCTCGGGGCTGTACTGCGCGTGGGGGAAGACTCGGAGCTCTTCGCGTCGGTGGGTCGCTCTTTCGAGACCCCCACCACGACGGAGCTCGCGAACCAACCCACAGGAGCGGGTGGCTTCAACCCTGATCTCGACCCGCAGCGCGGGGCGACCATCGAGGGCGGAGCTCGAACGGTACTCAACAACACGGTGGGGCTCGAGCTGTCATTGTTCCGTACCGACATCACGGACGGGCTGGTCCCGTTCGAGGTTGCGACCGACCCGGGTCGCACGTACTTCCGGAACTCGGCCGAATCGCACCACTCCGGCTTCGAGGTCTCGGCCGACGCGAGTCTCGGCGCCGGGGTCAGTGCACGGATTGCCTACACCGACGTGACTGCGGAGTACGACGCCTTCGCGACCGACGATGGTGACGACTACTCGGGTAACATGATCCCGGGCCTGGCTCCCCGACGTCTGGACGGTGTGCTCATCTGGGAGCACTCGATCGGCTACGTAGAGCTCCGCGGTCTGTGGCAGGACATCGTGCCGGTGAACGACGCCAACACGGCCGAGTCACCCTCGTACTTCATCACCGACCTCAGAGTCGGGTCAGAGAGCATCGACGCGGGCCGCTTCCTCCTCTCGCCGTTCGTCTCGATCCAGAATCTGGCCGACAAGGAGTACAATGCGTCGGTCGTTCCGAACGCGTTCGGCAGCAGATTCTTCGAACCGGGCCCCAGCCGGACACTGCGGTTCGGCATGGGCGTGACGTGGGCGAACCGCTGAGCTGACCGAAGCCCCTCAGGGGCCGCGGCAACGCTCCGGGCTCGTGATCAGGGCGAGCGCGTTCACGACGGCGCGCTCGCCCGTCGCGTCGGAGGGACGGTTGATCGGCGCGCCATCCAGAACGAGCGCGCTCGAGCCGCCACCATCGAGATTGAGTGCCTCGTCCGTCCCGATCGCCTCAAACAGTTCGGCGAGTTCGGGGAGCGTCATTCCGGCGGAATGCGGTGGCTGCCGCCCGTCGACGAGGACGAACCAGATCTCACCGCTCGAGGAGTCGTATCCAACCGCCGAGCGAGGGTGGCGCCCCGCGGCGAATGACGGGCGCGCGCCCACCTCCAGATCACCGACACGCCGGCCACGGTCGATCAGATCCGGAAAGCCGCCTACCGCCTCGGTTCCACCATCACCGCTCTGTAGCGGAACCACCCAACCGAGGCGGAGCGCACCCTCGATCTGCCGAGCCATCCCCAGCCATGGCTCCTCTTCCGGCTTCCAGGCGAACGTCGGCCGGTCTGCGACAGCCGTGACCCGCCCGTCGACGACCTCCGCCCCTACTGCATGACCGTCTGGAGTGAAGAAGTCCGCATTGATCGCGGCCAGCACGGGATGTTCCGATCCGGCAGCCATCGCCGAGACCGTCTGCCGGCCACCGCCCCCGTCCTCGCGACCTTCTGCCCGAAGCACCTCGAAGCTCAGGTCACAGCGGCCCGAGACCGAGGCCTGGACGGTGTGGACCGCCCACGGCCCCGTGGGCGACCAGAGGTAGCGGTACACGACTCCCGGATGAAGGTCGAAACTGCGGGCCGAGTCCGGCTGGAGCCATGCGAAAAGCCCCTCCGGAGACTCGAGGGTCAGGGTGGCCGGGCGGTCCGGAGGGTCACACCCGGCAAGCAGTCCCGTGAGGACCGCCACACAGAGGGCCGTGCGTCCGTGGACCCGCCGACCGGGCCGCTCTATACTCCGGCGACGATTCGACCGACGCTGGACGTTCAAGGTGTCTGCGCGGTCGATCAACCCATCCGGACACCCGCCGTGACCCGTCTCGTAGCGATCCTCGTCCTGTTCTCCACGACGCTGGTTGGACCGCTGTCTGCCCAGGGGCCAGACGCGGGCGATGGTGTGCGCTTCGGGATCTCCGTCGGTGGCATCAGCACGGTGGCGCTGAGTGTCGAGTTCTTCCGGGACGCCCGAAGCATCGACATCGGGATCGGTACGTGGTCGTTCCGGGACGTCAGCGTCTCGACGACAGTCCGTCAGTACTTCCTCGGCTCGGACCTCAAACCGGTCGTCGGGGCGGGAATCTGGCTGGCCGCCGCCGCACCCGCGGCCGAGGGCGAGCGCACGGGTCTCGCGCTCGTGTTCCGGGCTCCAGTCGGCCTCAACTGGGCCGTGGCCGAAAACCACGCGACGGGGCTGCTCATCAACGTGAACCGTGGGCTCTGGGTGAGACGTTCGGATCCGGAGGACGATCTGCCGATGAATCGTCGGCTCGTCCCTCTTCCCGAACTCTACTACCGCGTCACCCGATAACTCGGAGCGGGTCACCAATCCCCCTGGGGTTCGTCCCAGCTTTCGGACCAGAAGCGCTCCTCTTCGTCGTCGATCTCGTCGAGGTCGAGCGGTTCATCTTCATCGACCCAGATCTCCCCGTGCTCGATGATCTGTTCGATCGCCGCGTCGTCGAGAACGGGGCGCCCCCGTCCGATGACGTCGTCCCGACGCGCGCGCAAGCTGACGCCAGCCAGAATGGCCAGCGTCGCGAGGCCGGCGCCGAAGACGAACCAGAAGATCGCGAGCATGGTCAGGGGGTCAGTCGATCGGGGTCATACCGACATACTTGAGACCGCTGCCCGTGTTGAACAGGACCACTTCGTCCTCCGGGGAGATCAGGCCCTGTTCCATCAGCATCGGCACGGCCGCGGCCGTCGCACCCCCTTCCGGAGCGGCGAAGATACCGGTGTCCTTACCGAGCTTCGCGACCCACTCCGCCATGAGGTGATCCGGCACGGCCGCAGCGCCACCGCCTGACGCTCTCAGGGCTCGGAGAATCAGAAAGTCCCCGACCGCTCCGGGCACGCGAAGTCCGGAGGCGTACGTCTCGGCCCCCTGCCACATCTCTGCATGCTCTTCGCCCTGTTCCCACGCACGGACCATCGGCGCGCACCCTGCCGCCTGCACCGTGAACATCTTCGGTCGCTCCGAACCGATCCATCCCAGCGCTTCCATCTCGTCGAACGCCTTCCACATGCCGATGAGACCCGTGCCTCCGCCCGTCGGGTAGATGATCGCGTTGGGAAGCCGACCTCCGAGCTGTTCGACCAGCTCGTATCCCATCGTCTTCTTCCCCTCGACACGATACGGCTCCTTCAGAGTAGAGAGGTCCCACCAGCCGTGTTCTTCCACGCCCTGCTTCACGACCTTTCCGCAATCACTGATCAGGCCGTCGAGAAGCTGCACGTGTGCCCCCAGCGCCTGCATCTCTTCGAGGATGGGTGCGGGCGTATCGGACGGTACCACGACGTGTACGGGGAGACCGGCCGCCGCGCCGTACGCCGCGGCCGCACTCCCCGCGTTGCCCGCCGACGGCAGCGCGAGCGCTTCGGCACCGAGCTCCAGGGCGCGCGAGACGGCGAGCCCGAGACCCCGCGCCTTGAAGCTCCCGGTCGGATTCTGCCCCTCATCCTTGATCCACACGCGAGCCACACCGAGGCGATCCGCGGTCCGGGTCGATTCGAGGAGCGGGGTCCAGCCCTCGCCGAGCGCGACGCGCATCGCAGGATCCCGCACGGGAAGTACTTCGGCATATCGCCACAGATCCGCGCGGCGACACGCGACGTCGGCCATCTGGAATCCGTTCCGGATGGCGTCGAGGTCATACCGGGCGAAGAGCGGCTTGCCGGCGGCAGAGAGACCGATGAGCTGTTCACTCTCGACCTCTTCTCCTGTCCCGGTGCATTCGAGGTGAGTGGCGCCGGGCATCCGATGCGGGTCGGTCATAATGTCTCTGGAGAGGGTGGGATCGATCCCGGGGCCTCGAGCCCGGCGATCGGAGGTTCTGTCATGTTTTGGAGAAGACGAACTCCGGCGGCGAAGATCACCAGAGCGACCGGTACGAGCCAGAGGGGCGGTGGGCGGTCGGGATCCGAAAAGAGCTCCTGAAGCGCCGGGATCGAAGCGAGCACGACGATCGTTCCATTGTTGAGCAGATGCATCAGCGCTCCGATCCAGATAGACCCGGTACGCCACACACTCCACGTGATCACCATCCCGAGGGCCGCCGTCGGCAGGAACCGGATCACGGTCTCGAACGACAGGTGAAACGCGCCGAAGATCACGCCGTTCAGCACGATGATCCGCCACGGCTCGAGGGTACGCATGCCGCCGAGCAGAACCCCGCGGAAGACGACTTCCTCACAGATCGCCGGCGTCACTGCCAATAGAAGCAGGAGCCATGCAAGCCGCGTCAGGGTCTCGGCCGTGACCAGCTCTTCCAATCCTTCGAGCAGCTCCCATGGGACAGGCAAGACGAAGGTCTGAAGCCAGCCAATCACCCAGACCAGAGGCATCGCACCGAAGATGACGAGGATCGAGGCCGCCGCCTGAGGCCCCGTCGGCCGCTTCAGGGAAAGGGTGCGAACCGGGTCGAAGCCCCCGAGCACCACGAAAGCCAACGCCGGCGCGAACAGCAGCAACCACTCGGCCGCCAGGAGCCCCCGCTCGCGGAAGAAGATCTGGAGGGGGATGCCCCCCCAGAAGAACGCAACGGCGACGAACACGATGAAGAGTACGGCCACCCCCGGGCTCGGGACCTGCGCATGACCGCGGCGAGCTCGTATCCGTTCCATGAAGGATCCGCTCGGAGCCTCGGACGCCTCACCGCCCCCCCCGAAGAGCGTGCGCTCGTTCCCGAACGCGCGCGCGGCGAACGCCAGTGCGGCGAGCGCATACAACGAAGTCGTGACCAGCACGAGCGCTCCGAGTCCGACATCGGTACCCCCGGTCATCAGATCCCGGAAGAGAAACGAGACCCCCGCAACCGGCAGGATGGCCATCAGCGGACCAAACTCGATCCCCGGGAAGATCGGCAGCATCGCAGGGATGATCACCAGCATGTAGACCGGTGTGAGCGCGTTCTGAGCCTCCTTGAACGACGACGCCCCAACGGCAATTCCCAGGAAGAGCGCGCCAAAGAGCACGGCCAGCGGAATGAGTGCGAGAAAGATGACCAGCACGGCGAGTGCCGAGATCGACACCTCGAGTCCGAGTATCGCCGTCGCCTGGAGGACCCCCGTCTGAACGGTGAGGAGCATACTGGCCAGATTCAACCCGGCTGCGACCACTCCGATCAGGGCCACGGTCACGAACTTCCCGATCACCAGATCGCGGCCTGGTACAGGTGCGGTCAGCAGTGTCTCGAGCGTGCCCCGTTCCTTCTCACCCGCAGCGAGGTCGATCGCGGGATAGAAGGCCCCCAGCAGCGTCATGATCACCAGCAGCAGAGGCAGGATTCGCCCGAGGGTGTACCCACCCAACTCGTCCGGTCGGGCGATCGAAGAGTCCGCGACTGAGACCGGTACCGCGAACGAGCGCGGAAGTCCTTCCTCATCCAGTCGACGGGCAAGCAAAGAGTCCTCCCACTCGGCGACCGCGCGCGCGAGTTCGCTCTGACCTCGGATCGAGCGATCCGCCGCGGCATCGAAGAGGACGACCACGGCGCGGCTCCCTGCGCCTTCGATCGCGGGCCCGACCGATACGACGGCCGTGACGGAGTCGGACCGGATGGCCCCTTCGAGGTCGGTACCGATCGATACGCGCCTGAGCGTCTCGAAGCGATCGACGACCTCCTCTAACCCGGCGGCGCCCTCACCGACGACGGCGACGGGCGAGGCCTCGGCCTCCAGGTTGCGCATGCCGAAGATCAGGAGCTGCTCCATCGTGATCAGCAGGACCGGGTAAAGCATGACCGGCACGACAATCATGACGAGCAGCGTCCGTCGATCGCGAAGGGTCTCGCGCAACTCTTTCCGGAACACGACGCGCCACGTGCTCACGACCCCACTCCCTGCTCGGGCTGCTGAACGAGCGAGAGGAAGGCTCTTGCAAGGCTCGCCTCCCCGGTATCCGCCACCACGCTCTGCGGCGACCCCTCCGCGACCAGCCTTCCAGCCCGAAGCACACCGACGCGGTCCGCGAGCAGATCGACTTCGTCCATCTGGTGCGTGGAGAAAAGGACTGCCTTCCCTCGGGCTCGCTCGCGGTCTATGAACTCGTAGATCGTCTGACCGCTCAGAACGTCGAGACCGATCGTCGGCTCGTCGAGAATGAGTGCCGGAGGATCGTGCACGAGTGCTCGTGCCAGCGAAACACGCTGGCGTTGTCCCGTCGACAGCCGACCGCACAGGCGATCCCGGAACGACTCGATCCCGAACAGCTCGATCATGGCTTCGACTCGCTCGTCGAGTCGATCTCCCTCCAGACCGTGCAGCTGGCCGAAATACTGAACGAGCTCGGTGGCGCTGAGCCGCTCGTAGAGCCCCATCGAGGCGGCCAGAAATGCAAGTCGCCGCCGCACCCCGACGGGGTCGTCCTGAGTGCACACGCCATCCACCCACGTCGTGCCAGAGGTCGGCGCAAGCAGTGATGCGAGGCAGCGTAACGCAGTGGTCTTGCCCGCTCCGTTGGGTCCGAGCAGCGCATAGACCTCACCGCCTCGTACCTCGAGCGACAGGTCGGCCACCGCCGTCAGCGACCCGTATCGCTTGGTCAGGCGCTCGAAACGGATCATCTGGGTCGTAGGCGAAAGAGCAAGCGTGGGGTCCGCCCCAAAGCTGGCTTTCGGGCGGGATCCGGGTGGTATCCCTCGTGTACGGAACGGAGGCTATCCAAAGCGTTCAACGACGGCCAGAGCACCTTGACGACCGTCATCGTTCGGAGGCAACCCTGAAGGACCACGGACGCGTCGAAGGTTGCGGTATGAATATCGAAACGAGCCAACCTTCAGAACGCGCGCTCATCCGCCTCGCGGCAGATGGCGACGCCCGCGCCATTCGCGCGCTGTACGACCGGTACGCACCCCGCGTGTACGCGGTGGTCCGACGGATCGCCGGCGACGAAGATCTCGCGCAGGACTACGCCCAGGAAGCCTGGATCCGAGCGATCCGTGCTCTACCCACCTTCCGCGGTGATTCCCGCTTCTCGACCTGGCTCCACCGCATCGCGGTGAACGCGGCATTGCAGGCGCTCAGAAAGACCGAAACCCGACGCAAGCGTGAGGGGCCCCGTCCGATCGATGTGCCCATCGCGCCTGCACACCGAGACTCACTCCTCCAAAAGCGGCTGGAACATGCGCTCGACGGTCTCCCGGAAGGGATGCGCCGGGTGCTCATCCTCCACGACGTGGAGGGCTACACACACGAAGAAATCGGAGATGTTCTCGGCGTCACAGCCGGGACGTCCAAATCACAGCTGTTCAAGGCCCGCTCCAAGATGCGCGTTATGCTCGCGGATCTGGGTGGAGCCGTGCAGGAACCAGGAGCCGAAGCATGGAGCATCTGACCCACGAGCGACTCGCCGCGCTGTTAGACGAGCCGTCCACCACGGCGGAGCGCACGCATCTCGCTTCGTGTGAGCGGTGCGCTGCCGAGCTGGAGGCCCTTCGGGAGCAGTCGGTCGCGCTCGGCACCCTGCCCGAGCTCATGCCACCGAAGGGTGACTGGAAGGTTCTGGAGGCTCAACTCCGCTCTGCGGGGCTCATCAACGATCCGGGGGTGTTCAGGCACCTCGGCCTTGCTCGGACCCCGGGCTGGATGAAGGCCGCTGCCGCGATCCTGCTCTTTCTGAGCGGCACCGGCACGGGCATCGCCATGGCCCGACCGGCCGCGTCCGACGATTTCGGCACGATGGCCGATCGTGTCACGACGGTCGAGGACGCGGCCTCGGCCGTGCGCCTCGCCGAGCAGCAGTACGTGTCCGCGGTGACCGAGTACCGTCAGCTTCTCGCCGCCGGTGGCGGAGAGGGTGTCGACGTCGACCCGATCAGCCGCTTTGCCGCCCTGGAACACCTCGTGCGTGTGAGTCAGGCTGCCGTCCGTCAGGCACCGGGCGACCCGTTCCTGAACGGCTTCCTCGCCTCGGCGATGGCTGAGCGAGACGCCGCGCTTCGGATGGTCTCGTCCGGCCAGGACAACTGGTTCTGAGGTCGACCACGATGATGCGCACCCTGGGAATCGCGACTTCGCTGGCCCTCGCGGGACTTCTCGGAGCCCCACCTGCCCACACGACCGCGCAGTCCGTCCGGATCGAGCGAGTCGATCGGATCGAGCGCGGCTGGATCGGGATCTCGTTCGACGTCCTCACGGACAGGCGTGGTCGGATCCAGGAGATCGTGATCACCGACGTCAGCCCCGACAGCCCGGCCCAGAAGGCCGGGATCCGTGCCGGTGACCAGATCCTGGCCATCAACGATCTCGACGAGCCCGAGGAGCTCGCGGGTCTCGCGGCGCGCCTGCGGCTCGAGCCAGGGGACGACGTCGTCATGGAATTTCGCCGCGGAGGTCGGGCTCGGGATGTCCGGATGAAGGCCGCGACACGACCGGATGCCTTCCTCGCCCGAAGCACGATCCAGTTGGCCCTCGAGGCCGATTCGATGGTCGAGACATGGGTTCGCGCGATGGACTCGCTGCGTATCGAGCTCGGGTCGGAACGGAATGGCCGCGTTCAGGTTCGCCGGATCAGGTCCGGCTCCGGGGACCAGATCGCCGTGGTTACCGGCGGAGGTGAGGAGGTCGTGACGAGCACGCGTGCCGTTCGCGCTCCGTTCGAATTCTTCGTCTTCCGCGGCGAATCCCACGACTCGCTTCGCCAGGAGATGATGGAAGTGAACCGGGTAGCCGGTGAGCTGGAAGAGATGCTCTCCCAGCGCGAACGACAGCTTCGCCGCCTCGCGGGGTTGTCCGCGACGCTGGATTTCGAGCAGGACTACGAATTCCGTCAATTGACGGAAGCACTTCGCCAGGTCGATGACCGCTCCTCCGAACTCGAGGAGGCCATGGCTGACGCAGCGCGGCAGACAGCGGGCTTTCAGTACCGTCACGAAACTCGTCCCACCGCCGATGCTCAGACGGGCAAGCAAGGTGTCGAGGAGCCCGGTGAATTTCGGCCCCTCACCCCGTACCTCCTCGGACGGAATCGGGTCGCCGGGGCCGAGGTGATCGACCTCAAACCTGAGCTGGCCCAGTACTTCGGTGTCGGCCGGGGTGTCCTGGTGGTCGATGTCGCAGAGGGTACGCCAGCGTCTCTGGCGGGAATCATACCGGGGGATGTGATTACCCGAATCGATCAAGTCGGCGTTCGGTCCGTCGAAGATCTCCGCTTCGGTGTCTCCCTGGCGGGGGACACCCTGCCGATCTCTCTTGTCCGTCAGGGCACCAGCGTCCAGGTCCTCCTGCGCCGGTAACCGTACACAGTCACGGGGGCGGCGCCGAAGCTGCCTCGTCTACTCGTACCGAAGAGCGTCGATCGGGTCGAGTAGCGCCGCGCGTCGTGCCGGCCACAGGCCGAAGAAGAGTCCGACCGCGGCCGAGAAGCCGATCGCAGCTGCCACGGCCTCGGGGGCTACAGCAGTGTCCCACGATGCGACACGGGTCATGATCGCAGCCGCGCCATAGCCTGCGGCGACACCGATCAGTCCTCCGAGGACGCAGAGGAACAGAGCCTCCACGAGGAATTGGGTCATGATCGCACGACGCGTCGCACCCAGAGCCTTACGCACGCCGATCTCCCGGGTCCGCTCCGTCACGGAAACGAGCATGATGTTCATGATCCCGATCCCCCCCACGAGGAGCGAGATCGCGGCGATCCCGGCCAGAAGAAGGGCAAACGTCTGGGTCGTCTCGTTGAACGTCTCGAGAAGGTCCGCCGAGTTGCGGATGTTGAAATCCGCATCCTCACCTGCCTTGATCCGATGCTCGCGACGCACGATGCGGTCGATCTCGGCGAAGGCGAAGTCGAGTTCTTCCGGCGTCGCCGTCGCTGCGTAGATCGAGTTCAGACGGTCTCGGCCACCCATGACCCG
>CALHIO010000327.1 GCA_938030915.1 uncultured Gemmatimonadota bacterium | reverse complement strand
CAGGCTCGACGACGTGAGCGACCGCATCACGATCGTCCCCGGTGCGACCAGCGACCGTGAGGTGATACGGCGGGCGCTCGAGGGGTGCGACGGCGTCCTCACCCTCCTCGTCCCATGGGGGGTCGAGCAGTACGCGACAGGCACGGCTCAGTCCGTCCCGGATCATGCGCCCCCGCAGGTGAGGGTGGGTTGAACAGCTGAGGAGCCGCCTTCGCACGCTGCCTCCGCCGCTTCGACGCTTCGTGTGGGCGGTTCGGGCACAGGCGGATCTCGCGGGTCGGGCGGCGGGTAGCCGCACCCTAAGACAAAGACGAGCAATTTACCCCACGGTCTCATCCATGAGCATTGCCATCGGCGACACTCTCCCCGACGCCACCCTTCTCCGCATGACGGACACCGGCCCCGAACACCTGACCCTGGATGACCGTACAAAGGGGCGCACGGTCGTGATGGTCGGACTCCCCGGCCCCTTCTCGGACACCTGTACGGATGCGCATATCCCGAGCCTGATACGGGCGCGAGCAGCCCTCGGGGAGAACGGAGTGGATGAAGTGATCTGCTTCGCCGTGATCGATCCGTTCGTGATGAAGGCCTGGGCGGAGACGACCGGTGCGAGCGAAGGCGGCATCACCATGTTGGCCGACAGTGCCGGAGAGCTGACGAAGGCACTCGGACTCGACTTCGACGCTCCGGTGGTGGGCTTCTATGGTCGGACTATCCGCCACTCGATGCTGGTTGAAGACGGCATTGTCCGGATCCTCCGCTTCGAAGACTCACACGGTGTGTGTGAACTCACGGCGGGTGACGCCATGGTCGAGGCAATCACGGAACTTCGCGCGTCCTGACCGGCTGAGCGGAACGCCCACATGCCCTCTCGCGTCACTGTTGTCGGGGCCGGCCTCTCGGGGTTGATCGCTGCGCACCGGCTTCAAGATGCCGGTCATACCGTGGTGGTCTTCGACAAGGGACGTCGTCCCGGTGGCCGCGCGAACACCCGGGAACACGGCACGTACCGCTTCGACCACGGAGCTCAATTCTTCACAGTGCGTGACGACCGCATCCGTGCTCTTCTCGCACGGTGGCTCGAGGCCGGCCTCGTCGCCCCATGGCAGGGGACGCTTGTACGGGTGGTGGATGGACGGATCAAACCCGCCAAACCCACGACCCGATATGTGGGCGTCCCAGGAATGATCGACCTGGCCCTGAACCTCGCCAGCACGCTGGACGTCCGCCCGGGTGTCCGGGTCGAAGAGCTCGAACGCACGCACGAGGGATGGCGGGCGATCGTCACCAGTGGTGAGGATCACGGCTCCTTCGATCATGCGGTAGTGGCGGTACCTGCACCGCAGGCCGTCCCTCTTCTCGAGGCCGTACCCTCACTTCGCGACACGGCCGCCGATGTAGGGATGTCCCCCTGCTGGGCGGTTCTCGCCGTATTCGCCGAACCGCTGCCCATGCCCTTCGACGGGGCCTTCGTTGCGGACGGCCCGATCTCCTGGATGGCCCGTGACACGAGCAAGCCGGGTCGGCCCTCGGCAGAGACATGGATCTTCCATGCGAATCCGGAGTGGACGCAGCGCCAGTGGGACATCCCGAGGGAGGAGCTTCCCGCGCTCTTGCTTGAAGACGTGCGGGACCGCTGGGGCCCCCTCCCCGATGTAGTCTTCCAGCGGGCCCACCGCTGGGGCTACGCGCTGAGCGATCCCGAGTGCCGGATCGGAAGTCTCTTCGACCCGGAATCAGGCCTCGGAGTCTGTGGGGACTGGTGCGTCGGCGGGCGTGTCGAGGGTGCCCTCGTCAGCGGTATCGACGTCGCCGACCGCCTCCTCGACGGAGTCGAGTTGACGTAGCAGGAGCATCAGCGCCGTCACGGCGAGAAAGACACTGCCGGCCATCGTGGGAATCGAGATGAAGCCGAAGACCGCCAGGTAGCGTCCAGTGCACGGCGCACCCGTGGCGCACGTTCCGACATCGAGGGTGGGCTGCCATTGAATCGTGACGTGGTAGACGGCGATGAGCAGTCCGATCGCGGATAGCGGAAGTCCATAGCGCCAGACGCCGGCATCCCTGCGCAGAACCGCTACGCCGAGAACGATGACGAGCGGGTACATCGCGATTCGCTGATACCAGCAGAGCGAGCACGGGATCAGCCCGACCACCTCCGACAGGTACAGGCTCGAGACGGACGCCACGAGTACAAGGACCCAGGCCCACGTCAGCGGATGCTGTTCCTGTCCTCTGAGGGCCGAGACTACCCCCGACCGGCTTCCTCTGAGCGAGACGTTCATCAGGAGTGCCAACCCCCCGGCGAACACACCGATCGCGAAGAAACCGAGCGTCGTTACGACGGTCGAATACACGCCCTTGATCCCCCTTCCGAGTCATTGCAGCGAGCGAATCACACGATCGGCGATTGGCGTAACGAAGGCAATCGACGGCACGAACCAAGACGGATCGAGTATGCTCACGTCCAGTGCTAGTCCCGCTCGATTCGGGTCGTAGGTGCCCGGAAGGTTCGACATGAGTGAATCGTCATCGACGACCAGTCTGGTCGCGATTCCAGCCATCGTTCTTCTGATCGGCGGCCTGGCATGGGCCGGAAGCCAGGGCAGTGTCCTGATCGGAAACATCCCACTCTTCGGATTCTGCGCAGGACTGGCGCTCATTGTTCAATGGATCGCGTTCGTTCCCGCTTATGCGGCGCGGACCGAGCGGTATTACGACCTCACCGGCAGCCTGACGTACCTCGGCGTCACCACGATCGCGGTTGGTCTGGGGCCCGATCCTGATATGCGTGCCGGCCTTCTCGCTGCACTCGTAGGCATATGGGCCGCCCGACTCGGCACCTTCCTCTTCCGTCGGATTCGCGCGGATGGCAAGGACCGACGCTTCGACTCGGTGAAGACATCCTTCAGTCGATTCCTGCTGGCTTGGACGCTGCAAGGGATGTGGATTTCCTTCACGGCCGGGGCTGCCCTGGCAGCGGTGACCTCGACCCGATCCGTGCCGATGGCGACGCTCGGTTGGATTGGGCTCTTCGTGTGGATCGTCGGATTCGGGATAGAAGTGGTCTCCGACCAACAGAAGAGTCGGTTCAGGGCCGACCCCGCCAACGAGGGTCGGTTCATCTCGACCGGCCTCTGGGCGTGGTCCAGGCACCCGAACTATTTCGGGGAGATCGTCCTCTGGGCCGGCGTGGCTCTCATTGCGGCACCCGCGCTTCAGGGCTGGCAGTACGCGACCCTGCTCTCACCCGTCTTCGTCACCGTCCTGTTGACGATGGGCAGCGGAATCCCTCTGCTCGAGGAGCGTGCCGACCGGACGTGGGGCGGGCAAGCGGACTATGAGGGGTACAAGGCCTCGACACCGGTCCTGGTGCCGAGGCCACCCCGGCGATAGCTCAGCCGTTACCGCGCCGCGCCCGCTCCATCGACGACAACTGCTCGTTCATCAGCAGCTCGAGCATGACTCCGGTGCGTAGCTGCTCCCTCTCCGTGAGGTTGGACAGGAAACGCTCGGCCGCCTGCATCCACCCCTGCATGTTCTCGGCCCGTGCCGTGGCGTCGAGCTGATCGAGAATCTCCTGTCGGTCGGCCGGTAACTGCTCCGGCTCCGTCCATCCGCGCGCCTGAGCGACTTGAGCAGCGATCGGGTTGTCCGCCGGGACGAGCGCGAACGCCACCCGATGGATCATCCCCGCCATCATCTCATTCGCCATCCAGCATGCACTTGGCGGCGTGAGGTCGGCCCCGTGATACGGAAGCCAGAAGTTCAGTCCCGCGAAGGGACCGTTCGACGACGGTACGAACCACAGGTGAAGCATGTGGAGCGTCTGGCCATCGGGTGCGAACTGCGGGTGGTCATGCCAGTGGGCGAGGTCGCTGTCATACGGAATCGGCTCGTCCGTGTCCGGAACGTCGACAAAGGCGTACGCGGCACCGACCAGTGTCGGTTGGCCATGTACCGGAGCGAACATCAGGTGATCCGGCCGATCTGCATGGATTCCATCCTCGCTACGCTCAGCGTGTACGTAGTGCACCCCCATGCCAGGGATGTCGCCGAGCGCCGGTCGGAAGCCGGCTGCGATCGCGGCCTCGGGCGTCGCGAGGTCTGCGACGGACGCGCGCGCTTCCTCGTAGCGTTCCCGGTCCAGGACCGAGAGTCCACTCCATGGGGGCGTGGCCAGCGTGGCACAGTCCACAGCCGGGCTGGAATGGTCGTGAGACGCCATCCCCTCGTGACCGGCCTGGGCGAGGACGGCGCCGGGCGCCAGGACCGCTCCCACGGCGGCGGCGGCGAGCAGGGATCCCGTACGAACCATGGTGTGACACTCCTTCGTTTCAGCGATCGATCGGCCCGAGCCCGGGGCCCGGACTCTCGCCAATGTGATGCTGGGACGACCCGGTGGACAGGGAGCGGACGCCGTCCCCTCGGTTCTGGTGCCGTGTGAACCGCCGATGCAACCGCCTGATGCCTCGCACCGGAACGAGCGCTCCGGAGCCCAGCGAACATCAGTCTTGCATTCTGGGATACGAAAGTTGTTTCATAGAACAGGCCCATCGAGGTCTCCGAATCGCCCCCCCAGATCGGTGTCAGGACCATGGTCTTCATCGGATCACGCTGCGTCGTGAAGACGCCCGCGCGTGGACGCTTCCACTGCCCCCACTGCGAGGCGGCACGGGCATACGCGTACCGGCGGGTACACCGTATGCTCGTCGTCATGTATCTGCCTATTCGCAAACGCAGTGCGGAGCGGGACTTCGTGCAGTGCGGATTCTGCCGCAGAGCCTTCCATCCGACCGTACTCGAGCGGGAACCACCCGTCCCGGGTCACGAGTCGGGACGGGACGACATGACGGACGACTGGCACTTCGCTGAGCTTACACGGGAGCCGGCATCGACGCTGCTGACCTGGAGCGGCGAGGACGACGACTAGCGCTTCACCTTGTCAGGTTTGGCCAAAGTGCTCCATGATCGCCGCCGCGTATTTGATGCCCTGCAGGTACCTCCCGATGTGGATGTTCTCGTCCGGCGCGTGAAGGTTCGCTCCCGGGTTCGCGAAGCCGGTCAAGACACACGGAATCCACACATGGCGCAGAATCGCGCCCTCGGCGGAGACACCGTTCACTACGGGTAGCTCGCCATACACCTCGGTGGCGGCCGCGATGATCGCCTGACTGATGTCTTCCTTCACCGAGATCTTGTATGGCGGCTCGGCTCCATCGAACGCCTCGACCTCGATGTGGCCGAAGCCGTGCTTTTCGAGGTGAGCCTTCAGCTTCCGGATCGCATCGGCTGGCTGGATGTTCGGGATCAGGCGGAAGTCCATGCGGACCCTCGCCTCGTTCGGGATGATCGTCTTCCGGCCCGGTCCAGTGTACCCGGCGATCATCCCCTGAATGTTGGCGGTCGGCTCATAGGTCCGCGCCCGAATGGCATCGACGCCGTCCCGACCGAGAGCGAACTCGGAAATCCCCCACTCGTCCTTCAGGGCGTTCAGATCGACGCGGGCGGCCTTGTCGACGAGCTGCTGCTCGTCGTCCGGGCCAAGCTGCCAGATCCCCTCCTCCCAACCTTCGATGAGGATCTTCCGATCGCGATCCAGGATCGTGTTCAACGCCCAGATGAGCTCCCACACCGGTGACTCGACGAGGGGGAAGTTCAGAGAGTGCACGTCCATCTTGGCGCCTCTCGCGATCAGCTCGACGAAGAGCACCGACTTGAGACCCAGCGATACGTCCGGGACCTCCGTTCCCGTTTCCATGGAACCGTCGAGACAATGCATCCCGTCGGCCTTCAGGAGTTCCTCGTTCTTCGCCGCCCACGCCGCGAGGTTCGGCGAACCAATCTCCTCCTCACCCTCGATCAGGAACTTCAGGTTCACGGGTACCTCGCCGCGCACCTGCAGGAATGCCTTGGCCGCCTTGTTGAACGCGAGCACGCCCGACTTGTTGTCGGTCGATCCGCGTCCATACATCACGCCGTCGACGATCTCCCCCGACCAAGGCCCACCGTACGTCCACTCGTCGAGTGGCTCGGGGGGCTGCACATCGTAGTGCGAGTAGCACAGGATCGTCTTGGCGGGCTTCTTTGCCTCGAGGAGCCCGAAGACGACCGGGGGTCCCTCCTCGAGTTCGTGGAACTCGGCGGGCAGGCCATCGTCGTGCATCATGTCTCGGACCAGCGCGGCGCACTCTCGCAGTCCCACATCCTGTGCAGAAATCGAAGGCTGCTGAACCAGGCGCTGCAGGTCGCGGACGCACTCTTCGGCGTTCGCGTCGATCCAGTCGTAAATGTCCTGCATGCTCATGAAGCCTGCTCCTTGGATAGGTCCCACGCACTGAGTCGCTGACCCGAAAGGGCCATCGGGCGCGTAGCGAGATACGAGAAAGCCGGGGCGAGCTCGATCGGGTCGACCCACTTTTCCCGAAGCTCCGGCGGATACGTCGTTTCGGACATCGGGGTGCGCATGTACATCCCGGGCGTGACCGTCACGGACAGGATGCCGTGCGATTC
Source organism: uncultured Gemmatimonadota bacterium (assembly GCA_938030915.1). Lineage (GTDB taxonomy): Bacteria > Gemmatimonadota > Gemmatimonadetes > Longimicrobiales > Gaopeijiaceae > UBA2589. The sequence goes on along the minus strand of CALHIO010000327.1, from coordinate 1,471 downwards.
ACCCTCCATCGCAAGACACTTCGAGAAGCCTTCGAGCGCGTGCTTGGAGGCGCAATACGCGGTCTCATCGACAAAGCCTTCGATGCCGGACCGTGACGAAACGAACACGAGCGCCCCACCCCGCTCCTTCATGGCGGGCCAGACCGCTTTCGCCAACTGAAAGCCTGCCTGGATCCCGACATCCATGGTGGCCTGGAAGCCTTCGAGCGTGACCGTCTCGAGCGACTCGACCCGGAGAATGGCGGCGTTATGGACGAGGGTGTCGACCGGACCGGTGACGACATCGTCGATCGCACGCTGCGTGTCGGCGGCGTCCGAGAGGTCCACCACCCTCGCGACCGCGCCCGGACAAGAGGTCGCGGTCTCGGCCAGTCGTTCGGCGTTGATGTCCATCAGGATCAACCGCGCACCGCACTGGTGAAAATGTCGAGCGATGGCGGCGCCGAGTCCCTGAGCTGCACCCGTGACGATGACGGTCTGACCCGCCACGGGGATGCCGTCGGATGACGCCGATGCGGCGTCACCCTGAGCGTCAGCGCCGGACATGCGCCTCCTCCGGTCGTACCCATCGGCGCTCCGCACCGGAGATCTTCACGGCATCGAGCACGCGCTGGTTGGCCAGGCCGTCCACGAATGTCGCCCCGTGTCCCGGCGCCCGGCCTTCGCGGATCGCTCCGCAGAGCTCTCTCATCAGGGCGACGACCGAGACGTTCCAGATCCCCGGGTTCACGCCCGGCAGATCCGCGTTCGGGTCGTTGACGGTGATCTCCTCGAACGCTTCACCCACCCGCGCGAAGAAAAGGCGCTCATCGTCGTTGTTCAGAGTGACCGTGCCCTCGGATCCGAAGATCCGCGTCGCATTCCCCATATTGTGTGCTGCGACACCGGACATGAGCACCTGTACGACAGCGCCGGACTCCATCTCGGCCGTGAAGTACGCCACGTCATCGGCGGTGGCGGTCCATGGCTCGCCGGTGTCCCGGCCGACACGATCGGGGACCATCACCGGCGCAGACCCGGTAACCCACGCCACCTCACCGAGCCACCACCGCAGGAGGTCCACCTGATGGCTACCGTTCGCGCCGAGGCGTCCCCCGCCCTTCTCCGCCAGGCTCCACCAATCGTCCTGAGGGCGACTGGCCGGATCCGACCACGTCGAGCCCACGTTGGTGATGTCGACGTGCCGGATCTCACCGAGGGAGCCATCCGCGATGAGCTCCGCGATCCGCATCCGATTCGGATTGAAGCGGAGCTCGTGGTCGATCATGTGGATCCGGCCCGCGTCCTCCGCGGCAGCCAGCATCCGGGCCGCCTCGTCCGCGTTCATCGCCGTCGGCTTGTCGCACAGCACGTGCGCTCCGGCCTCGATGGCCGCCAGCGTCTGCGGTGCATGCAGAAACGTCGGCGTCGCAATGCACACCAGATCGAAATCGTGTGCGCCCAGCATCGCCTCCCAGTCGTCGTAGGCGTG
>CALHIO010000326.1 GCA_938030915.1 uncultured Gemmatimonadota bacterium | reverse complement strand
CTTCGTCCGCCAGTTCGAACTGGCTCTGGCCAAGACGCTCGCGGTCGTGCGCAAGGCAGGGGGAGACGCGACGTCGATCGGTCGGATGACCGTCTTCGTCACCGACCTCGATGCGTACCGGATGAGCCGCAAGGCCATCGGCGAGGTGTGGCGAGCCCGGATGGGACGGCATTACCCGGCGATGGCGCTGGTCGAGGTGTCACGGCTCGTCGACCCCCTCGGAAAAGTCGAAATCGAAGCCACGGCGGTGATCTGATGTTCGAACCCCAATCGTTCGAGTACGCACTCGATGCCGACACGGGTGTTGCCACGATCACGCTGAACCGGCCGGAACGTCTGAATGCGCTGACGTTCGAGGTGTACGACGAGCTCAGGCGTGCCTTCTACGCGCTGAGCGAGGACGTCGACGTTCGTGTCGTCATCATCACGGGCACGGGCCGCGGCTTCTGCACGGGCGGGGACGTCGAGGACATTATCGGCCGGCTGTTCGAGCGAGATATGCGCGGCCTGCTCGAGTTCACCCGGATGACGTGCGATCTCATCCTCGCGATGCGGCGCTGCAGGAAGCCGGTCATCGGGGCGCTCAACGGTACCGTGGCGGGTGCCGGGGCCGTGATCGCGACGGCGTGCGACCTCCGAATCGGCGCCGAGTCCGCGAAGATCGCGTATCTGTTCACCCGGGTCGGGCTGTCCGGCGCGGACATGGGCGCGGCGTGGATGCTGCCCCGCATCGTCGGCATGGGAAAGGCGAGCGAGCTCCTCATGACGGGCGACTTCATCAGCGCCGATGAGGCGCACCGTATCGGCCTGTACAACCGGGTCGTTCCGGATGGAGACGCGCTCTCCGCCGCCACCGGACTGGCGGAGAAGCTCGCCAGGGGGCCGTCGTTCGCGCTCGAAATCACCAAGGACTCACTGAACCGCGAGGCAAGCATGGACCTCGCCGGGGCACTCGAGGCCGAGGCACAGATCCAGGCAGCGCTCATGCTGCATCCTGACTTCCGAGAGTCGTACGACGCCTTCGTCGAGAAACGCGACCCGAATTTCCTCTAACCGAGCGCCGGAGACGGTCCCGATGTCCGATACCCACACCGTCCGAGCGTTCCTCGAGGCGGAGCACCACCCCTGGGCCTCCGAGATGACGGCATTCGCCTCGCGTGTGCTCCTCCAGCGACCGGAGCCCGAATCGGACGATGCGGCCCGGACGGAGGCGCGGGAGCTTCTCGCGCTGATGGGTGAGGCCGGGCTCTACGCGCCGATCGGCGATCGGGATCTCCGGGCGTCGTGTCTGGCCCGCGAAGCCATTGCCTCTGCGTCTCCTCTGGCTGATGCCGTCTGGGCGCTGCAGGGGCTCGGGATCACGCCTCTGCTCCTTGCCGGTACGGATGAACAGCGCGCCCGGTGGGCGGAGCCTGCGCTCGCGGGCGAGCTGATGGGAGGCTTCGCCATCACCGAGCCGGAGGCCGGGTCCGATGTGGCCTCGATGAAGACCCGTGCCGAGCGTCACGGGGACGAATGGGTGATCGACGGCCACAAGTGGTACATCAGCAATGCGGGCATCGCCGACTTCTACGTCGTCTTCGCGTCGACCGACCCCGACCAGGGGAGCCGGGGGATGAGCGCGTTCGTGGTGCCTGCAGACACCGAGGGGCTGCGCTTCGCCGGAGCTCAGGTCATGAGTTCTCCGCATCCACTCGGCGAGCTGGCGTTCGAGGAGTGCCGCGTGCCCGCCGATCACATGCTCGGCTCGGAAGGTCGAGGGTTCATGCTCGGGATGGCGACGCTGGACCAGCTTCGCCCGACGGTCGGAGCGGCGGCATGCGGAATGGCGGAGCGTGCGCTTCGGGAGGCGTTGAGTCACGCGGTCGAGCGTGAGCAGTTCGGCAAGCCGATCGCCGAATTCCAGCTGATCCAGGAAAAGCTCGGACGCATGGCGATCGAGCTCACGGCGGGTCGGATGCTGGTGTATCGGGCGGCGTACGAAAAGGACCTCGGCCAGGACCGCATCACGATCGAGGCTGCGATGGCCAAGGCGTACGCCACGGAGGCCGCGCAGCGCATCATCGATGACGCGATCCAGGTGCTGGGCGGGCGGGGGGTGATGGCCGAGCACATCGTCGATCGCCTGTACCGCTCCATACGAGCGCTGCGGATCTACGAGGGAACGACGGAAATCCAGCATCTGATCATCGCCGGTCGCATGGTCGCTGATGCCCGTGCCATGCTCGAGGAGCAAGCGGGGTGAAGATCCTGATCGTGGGTGGAGGCCCTTCTGGACTCTACTTCGGCATCCTGATGAAGCGGGCTGACCCCGCTCACGAGGTTGTCATCATCGAACGGAACCGGCCCGACGACACGTTCGGGTTCGGTGTGGTGTTCAGCGACAAGACCATTGCCGAGGTCGAGAGTGCCGATCCGGATACGTACCGGGCCATCACCGATCACTTCGTGCACTGGGATGATATCGACGTCTACTATGGCGGAGAGCTTGTCCGGTCGTCTGGCCATGGGTTTTCCGGACTGAGTCGCCAGACGCTCCTCACGGTCCTTCAGAATCAGGCGACCGCACTCGGTGCCGAGATTCACTTCGAGTGCGAGTTCGCGGGCCTCCAGCCCGGCGGGTTCGTCACCTCCCGCGGGCCGGGCGGTACGGTCGCCCAGATCTCGGTCGATCCAGCCGACTACGACCTCGTACTTGGGGCCGACGGCGTGAACTCGACCCTCCGCGAGACGTGGGCCGAGCACTTTCAGCCGTCCTTCGACTGGAGGCCCAACCGCTTCGTATGGCTCGGAACGACGAAGCCGTTTCCGGCCTTCACGTTCTACTTCCGCGAGAACGAGCACGGGCTCTGGCGTGTTCACGCGTACCAGTACGAACCCGGACGGTCGACCTTCATCGTCGAGTGTACGGAGGAAGCCTGGGCGGCGGCAGGGATGGACCACGCGTCCGAGGAAGAGACTCTGGCCTACTGCGCGTCGGTGTTCTCCGAGGAACTCGAGGGCCATGAGCTGGTCCCCAACCGTTCGGTCTGGAGAAGCTTCCCCACGATTCGGTGCGCCAACTGGCATCACGAGAATGTCGTCCTGCTCGGTGACGCGGTGCATACCGCACACTTCTCGATCGGCTCGGGAACCCGGCTTGGCATGCTCGATGCGATCGCGCTCCGGGAGGCTCTGTTGTCGACGGGTTCGATCTCCGACGCACTCGAGAGCTACACCCGTGATCGGCGACCCCCGGTCGAGTCGCTTCAACGTGCGGCCCAGGCCAGCCTCGAATGGTTCGAGGCGACCGAGCGGTACATGGACATGGATCCGACGCAGTTTTCGTTCACGCTGCTGACGCGCAGCCTGCGTATTACGCACGAGGATCTGCGTGTGCGGGATCCCGCGTTTCTCGAGCGTGTCGACGACTTCGTGGCCGAGGAGGCAGAGCGCCAATCCGGTCGGACGGTACCTCGGGGGCCAGCGCCCCCCCCGATGTTCACGCCATTCCGGCTTCGGGACATGGTCGTGCCGAATCGGGTGGTCGTCTCCCCCATGTGCCAGTACACGGCCCAGGACGGACTCGTCGGAGACTGGCATCTTCAGCACCTCGGGAGTCGAGCCGTCGGTGGCGCCGGACTGGTCTTCGCCGAGATGACGGATGTCTCTCCGGAGGCGAGGATTTCCCCGGGATGTGCGGGCCTGTATCGCCCTGATCACGTCGACGCGTGGCGGCGCATCGTAGACTTCGTCCACGGCCAGACGCCTGCCAGGATCGCGATCCAGCTCGGACATGCGGGTCGCAAGGGCTCGACGAAGAACATCTGGGACGGCGACACCGAGCCGCTCGAAGAGGGCAACTGGAACCTCCTCTCCGCGTCACCGATCCCCTATTTCCCGGGGCGCAGCCAGACTCCGCGCGAGATGTCACGGTTGGACATGGACGCGGCGATCTCGGACTACGTGCGTGCGACAGGTTTCGCGGCCGATGCGGGCTTCGATCTGCTCGAGATCCATATGGCACACGGCTACCTCCTCGCCTCCTTCTTGTCACCGCTGACGAACGAGCGTGATGACGAGTACGGGGGATCGCTGGAGAACCGGATGCGCTTCCCGCTCGAGGTCTTCGACGCATGTCGAGCGAACTGGCCGGACGAGAAGCCGATGAGTGTTCGGGTGAGCGCGGTGGACTGGGCACCGGGAGGTGTGGAGCCGGCGGACACCGTCGCGATCGCCCGGATGCTGAAGGAGCACGACTGCGACGTCGTCGACGTGTCGTCCGGGCAGACCGTACCCTATCAGAAACCGGTGTATGGCCGCTTGTACCAGACCCCGTTCGCGGACCAGGTCCGGCACGAGGTCGGCATGGCCACGATGGCGGTTGGCAACATCTCGTCATGGATGGATGTGAACACGATCATCGCCGCCGGACGTGCGGATCTGTGCCTGATCGCACGGGCTCACCTGTTCGATCCGTACTGGACGCGACACGCCGCGTACATGTTGGGGTACGAACTTCCGTGGCCCAATCAGTAC
>CALHIO010000325.1 GCA_938030915.1 uncultured Gemmatimonadota bacterium | reverse complement strand
TTCCGGAGATGATCTGCGTGAAGGTCGCGAGCTCGCTCGCGGCCTGAGCCGAAACGCCGAGGGGAAGCATCAGGAGCGTCAAGGCAGTCGTGCACACGCAGCGGGGACGGGTCATCATGGGGCTTGTGGACGCTTCCACCGCATCCTCCGCAGGAGGTGCGGATCCGACGGAAGTTCGGTGTCACCCGGCTCTCGCCCGTTCACGCGGAGGAAGTGTGCCAGCACAGCTGCGTATTCTTCAGGCGAAAGGCTCCCGGGCCGGTCCTCCGGCATGTTCGAACTGATATGCTCGAAAAGATGTCCCACCGGCTCGGCCATCCACGTCATGGAAAAGATCGGCCCCCTGAACTCGTTCGCCCCATGGCATGCGGAGCAGACTTCAGAGAAGACCCGCTGGCCGCGGTCCGCCTGCTCGGACGTGAAGACCGCCGGAGTCACCGCATTCGACGCGGCCCCACGAGTATCGATGGTGGCAGCGGGAACACCCGAGGTCGACGGCCCGGGCGAAGCACATGCCGCAAGGCCTCCAACGATGATCGCCGTGGTCGTCGCAAGGCGGATCATCGGCGCGCAGAAGGGCGGCCGGAGCGAATCCGACCGCCCTCCCCTCTTCGTGATCAGAACCGGGACGAGGTGATGATGATATCGGCGCGAGCCCACACCCGTTCAAAGTCCGCTCTCGCCTGATCGGCCTCGGCCGCCTTGTCCTGACCTCTCAGCGCCTGCTCGAGGCCGAAGTACGACCAACCGTTGCTGGGATGTTCCTCGAGAGCGCCCCGATACACCTCCTCAGCCTCTGCGAACCGGCCTGCCTCGATGAGTGCGGCACCCCACCAGTGTCGCGCGTGGAAGTTCAGAGCCTCCGGCTCGGCGTATTCAAGACCGTCGTGAAGTTCGGACGCTCTCTGGAAGACCGTGATGGCCTCATCGAGGTTGCCGTCAGCCCTCAGCATCTCACCTCGCAGAATATCACCGGTGACGCTCATGAGATCGCGCCCACGATTGTTCCGCTCCATCGCGTCGTCCGGGAGCGTGCGCGCCTTCTCGTCGACAGCGTCCAGGTAGACCGCTGCGCTGTCGGGCGAGCCAGTCCGCAGATGAGCATATCCTCGCGAGAACTCCCACAGACCGCGACGCAATGGCCGCTCCGGCGCCTCAGTCAGCTCGAGGATACGCCGGAACTCACCGAAGCGGAGGAGGACCATGGACTGATAGAACTGGCCCCCGGTCACCTGTCGGGTATACTCCTCGGCAGCCGCTCGCGATACCTGCCCCTGGCCATCCATGGACCCGGCAAAGAAGAGCATGTGCAGGTTGTGGGTGGCCCCGTACGAGACACCCTCGCCATACGCGGTTCGCTCGTCCGAGCGCCACGCCATGGCGTTCGAACGCACCGCCTTCCCCCAGCGACCAAGCACGTTGTACGTGTGCGACGGCATGTGGTTCAGGTGGCTCGATCCCGGGACGGACGTCATGAGGTGGTCCGCACACGCCTCCGCCTTCCACGCAGCCGAGGTGGCTTCCGTCGCGTGGATGTAGAGGTGGCAGGCGCCGGGATGGTTGATGTCCTGTTCGAGCACGCCCTCGAGTACGCGATGGAAGCTCTGGACATACGGGTCATCGGCCTCGTACAGCGAGCGCTGCGTGTTGAGCAGCATGAGCGACTCTGCGTAAAGCGCTCCGACATCCACGTCCTCCGGGTACGACGTGTAGATCTCCGACATGGCGAGCGAATACGTCGAGTCCAGCACCGCGCGCGTGTCCGGATCGTGGTCCGGCACGTATCGCAGCGCCATCGCCCGGATCAGCGCCTTCTCCCGCGGATCATCGGTGTGATCGATCAGCGCCAACGCACGCTGCGCCGCCTCGTATGCGGGCCCGGCGTTGGCGTCCGTCATCCGACCGTTGAGGAAGGGGCCACGCGCCTGAGCCTCACCCCATGCGCAGATCGCACAATTCGGATCCTGCCGCTGAGCCTCTTCGAAGGAGCGGATCGCGACCGGCAACGTGAAGGCGTACACCATCTGCATGCCCTGATCGAAATACGCCTGAGCGATCGACACGTCCGTATCGATGGTCCGCGTATACTCGCCGGTCACCGCAGTCAGCAGCGGCACCGTGGCGTCCTGAGCGCGTGCGCCGGACGGATAGGCAAGTGCCGATGCCACGACGACCAACCCGAGCGCACGCCCGAGCGCACGTGCGCCATGTAGAGATCCCTTCATCGAACGCTCCTCCGAATTCGCTGTTCACAATTCCGACTTCATCCACGTGCCCGACCCGGCGCGACGAGGGTATGGGGCAACATGCGAGACGCGGGCACGATTCGCGAGCGTCGAGTCGCGGGGAACCGCCTGCGCCCGCATACTGCGTCGATCCTGCTCCCTCGGGTCCGCAAGACTCTGACGATGCCGCGCCTTCATCTCCTCATCCTGACCGGGATGGCCCTGACGCTCCACGCATGTGAGGCCAACCCCTCCACCTACGCTCTGACCGTGGTCGAGAGGGATACCCTCGGGGTCCCCCTCCTCACCGTGCAGGGGGCAGCGGAAGGTCTGCCTGCCTGGACCGTGCAGCCCGACCCGACCTTCCTCGTTCCCGGCGATCAGCCTCCGTACCTCAGCGACATCGGCGAAATCGCAGTCCTCTCCGATGGACGACTCGTCGTGGAGGACAACCAGTCCGCGGAACTCTGGATCTTCGACCCGACGGCAGCCCCGAAGAGAATCGCATCTCGCGGTGACGGTCCGGGCGAGATCCGGAACGTCGAATCGATCCGGGTCGGCCGAGCCGATTCGATCTTCGTCTTCGACCGGCGACACGCTCGGATGACCATACTGTCCCCGACCGGAACGATGACCGCTGTGGTCGATCTTCCACGGGGTGTCGAAGGTGAGGGTGCCCTCCTCGTGTCCGCATGGCCGCTCGCGGACCAGATCGCGCTGCACTCGATCCGCTTCTCCGACCCGGGTGATACGAGCGAGGGGATGCGTCTCGGTTCCAGGGAGTCCGTTGTCCGGCTCGCGGACCGGAGCGGCCGGCCAGATGACCGGGCGGTGCGATTCCCGGCCGGCCTCGCCCTGATCAACCAACGCTTCGACGGTCGCTCGCCGTTTGCGGCAGATCCCTCCATCACCGTCGAAGGGAGCCTCGTCGTCCATGCACGCGGCGCGGAGTATCGACTCGACGTGCGCGGTCCGGATCTGTCACACCAGCGCTCGATCCACTGGCCGGGTACCCGCCAGCCTCTACTCGAGGACGACGTCACACGCGTGCGCTCGGAGGTGGAGGATCGTTTCACCCGCAACGGGCGGGCCTCGCCCGAGCGGGTCCGCGCACTACTCGATCAGCTCTTCGCACCGGAGGTCGTGCCGGACGAGCTTCCCGCGCTGGGTGCGATTCGGGTGGACGACTCGAAGAGGGTGTGGGTTCAGGCGTTCCGAATGGCGGGTGACGAGTGGCAACAGGAGGACGCCTGGCATGTTCTCGACCCATCCGGTCGGCCGCTTGCTCGCCTGAAGCTGCCTCCGAACACGCGACTCGCTGCCGTCCATGGGGACGACGTCGTGCTGGTCCGGCGCGACGAAGTGGAGGTCCAGCACATCGGCGTCTACACGCTGGAGCGACCGACCGTTCGCTGAGTCGCGGTAGACGGAACGATCCGGAAGGAGATCGACGTGGCCTGACCCCGCGTGAGGTGGTCACCGTCGAGGAGCGCCGGGAACCCTTCGGCACCGATCAAAACCCACGCGCCACGGGCGAAGCTCGCGATTGGTGCGTCCGTCAAACGACGTCGATATGATGGCGGCTGACCGTCCCCGGCGCTCGGGGCCCCGTGTTGCTGGAGTACCAGGACCTTCCACGCCATGCCCTACGCCCGAACGACGAGCGGAGCTCTTGCCGCGACCGAACTCATCGGAGTGTACCGACACCAGCTGAGGGCCTGCCGACTGGCACCCGGCGAATCCTGCCTGATCATCACGGACACCGCGTACGATCCGACCCCTGCGGCAACGTGTCTGGGCGCGGCCCTCGACGTGGGGTCGAGCCCGGCGGTCCTTACGCTGCCGTTCACCACCCCGTTTCCGGGCGAAGCGCTCGCGGCGACCCTCGCCGAAGCGGA
>CALHIO010000324.1 GCA_938030915.1 uncultured Gemmatimonadota bacterium | reverse complement strand
GAGGACCCGCCCTCACAGGGTGAAAGTGAGACGGCGGTCGTACTGGGAGACGAGACACCGCTTACCGCGGATCAGGCCGCCGAGATCCTGGGACGCTCACATCTCGATCCCACGCTCATGCTCACGAAGTTGCTGGCACTGGAGAGTCGCTCACGCTTCGGGCGCCGGCCGTCGCGCGGAGCCCGACGCTGGTAGACTAGGGCCGCACCGCCGCTTCGTCGGGTCGCGCAGCCCACCCTGCGATCTGGACGACCTCCCCCGCTCCGGCACAGGCACGCCCACGAAACCGAAGCGCGGTCCCGAAGAGTCGAAAGTCTTCGCGCATTGTATCCGCGGCTGTTTCGTCCGACACGATCACGTCGTACGGCCCGCCTCTGAACCATGCCTCGAGGGGCCGGGGGTCGGTCGCGGCCTGCGCGTCCATATCTACCGTCCGAACCCCGGACAGCTCGACACAATCCAGCGAGATCCGCCGTGTGACCGACCGACCTCGACGCACTCGGATGTCGTCCATCGCGGGCGGCATGGAGGGGTCCCACTCCCGGATCGAAAGCTCTTCGAACTCACGCTCCTCGTCGCCGGGCGCGATCGGCACCCCGTCCGGATCACCTGGCAACGGAATCCTCCAGTGCCACGTGCTCACGGAGATGTGGGCACGCAGAAGCCAGCTCGCACGGTCGCGGAATTCGGGATCGACGAAGACCTGCAGGTGCGCCATGGATACGTAGGCCACCGGCAGTTCACGGGCCGGTGCCTCCACCTGCACGATCCCCTCCGCCCACTGCGTGAGGATCGGACGATCCGTCAGGAGCGGTACGTCGGCTTCACTGCGCCGCCCATCCACCGAACACGATGCTGACCCGGTCACGGCCCAGACTCCGGTGGCGCCACCCGTGAGGCGAACGAAGCCCCGGCGAGAAAGCAGCGTCCCGTCACGCATCGGCTCCCCTCCCGTCTGGAGCGTCATAGCCAACCTTCGCCAGGCATGATTTCACCTTCGCGATACGCTCCACGTCAGCCTCCTCGACGAGGTATTCATCGGGCTCGTACGGCGCACCCATGGGAACACCTTCCCGTCGATACGTCATCCCGCTCGCTCTCCGCCTCGTCGCCCCGACATGGATCTCGGTCACACCCGGGACCTTCGCCACCGCCTCGATGTTGTCCGGTCGGATCCCCCCTCCCGGCATGACGACCACCGATCCTGCGGCGCGTTCGATCAGAGCAGCCAGACGATCCAGGCCGTCGAGCACGGAGGCCTGCCCGACCGACGTGAGAATCCGATCCGCTCCCAGCTCGGCGAGCGTGTCGAGACTCTCCTCCAGATCTCGAGAGAGGTCGAACGCTCGATGGAAGGTGACCGGAAGCGGACGAGCCGCCTCGATCAGGCGCCGGGTCCGTTCACGGTCGATCCGCCCGCCCGCGTCCAACACGCCGAAGACGAGCCCGGATACTCCCGCGGACCCCAGCACGTCGATGTCGCGGAGCATCACGTCGAACTCGAGCGCCGAATAGAGGAAGTCGCCTCCGCGTGGGCGAACCATCGCCATCACGGGCACGCCCGAGCGTGCAGCGGCCACCGCCACCGCGCCGACGCTCGGGGTGGTTCCTCCCTCGATCAGATTGTCGCACAACTCCACGCGATCGGCCCCCGCCTCGGCCGCAGCCAGGGCGAAGTCCGCAGACGCGCAGCATACCTCAAGAATCGGAGTTGACATCGTGCCGGCAGGTTGGCACCAGCGCTGCAAGCACGCCAGCTTCCCGCATGCCATCCCGTTCTATCGACCCGACCGTCGCGGTCATCGGTGCAGGCGCCGCCGGGCTCCTCGCGGCACTCAGCGCGGCCCGCTCCGGCGCCTCCGTCGTCCTGATCGAGCGCACGCGCGACGGAGGCCGGAAGATCCTCATCAGTGGCGGAGGGCGCTGTAACATTCTTCCCGGCGTCGCACAGCCGGGGCGATACGTCACGGACTCGTCGCCGAACACGCTGAGGAAGATGCTGCGTTCGTGGCCGCTCGCGGAGCAGCGCGCGTTCTTCGAGCGGGAACTCGAGATGCCGCTCGAGCTGGAACCGGAGACGGGGAAACTCTTCCCGTCGAGCCACCGTGCCCGGGACGTACGCGATATGCTCGTTCGCCGCGTCCGTGAGGCAGGCGCCAAGATCTGGTTCGAAGCAGCGGTCGTCGGGCTGCGTGCTTCGGACGGCGTGTGGGAGGTCGAGCTCGAGGGCGCCCCTCCCCTCGAAGCGACGCGCGTGATCCTGGCCACGGGCGGACTGTCGGTGCCCAAGACCGGTAGCGACGGACGGGGACTCCAGATCGCCGAGGCGCTCGGCCACACGATGCACGCGACCTATCCCGCTCTGACGCCGCTGACCGCGTCCCCGCATCCACATGCTCACCTCGCCGGAATCTCACGGGCCGTGACGATCCGTGCACCCGGAACGAAGCCGACCTTCACGACTACGGACGGATTCCTGGTCACGCACGACGGGTGGAGCGGCCCATCCGTTCTCGACGCGTCGCACCTCGCGATTCGTGGCCGCGCCGATGGCTCGCGGCAGGAACTGGTCGTTCAGTGGACCGAACACGACGTAGACGTGTGGGCCCGGCGCTTCAAGGCGTCGCGCGGCACCGTCCGCTCGACAGTCGGGCCGGATCTCCCCCGTCGGCTGACGGACCAGCTGCTGACCGAGGCCGGAGTGGACGGGGCGACCTCCCTGTCACAACTCCGGAAGGGCGACCGGCAGGCCGTCCTGGATGTACTGACGCGCTATCCGATCCCGTGGACGGGCGACGCGGGATACAAGAAGGCCGAGGTCACCGGAGGAGGCGTAGCACTCTCCGAGGTCGACCCGACTACGATGGAGTCACGGCGGTGCCCGGGCCTGCACCTGTGCGGTGAGATCCTCGACGCGTTCGGCCCCATCGGCGGACACAACTTTCTCTGGGCCTGGGCGACGGGGCGCGCCGCAGGTACGCACGCCGCTGCGGGTGTCGCGCGCTGAGGCATTCTCCGTGGCGTCGGGGTCGTCCGCCTCTTCGCGTATGCAGCCGGCATGACTCCGGGCTACGTTGGCGGCTCGCTGTCGACCACCGGATCCCGGCACGCCACGAGACGAACCCATGATCCGTCCCCCCTCTGCGCACGGTCACTCCGACGAGGAACGACCATGGTCCCGTCGCGCGTTCGTGATGAGCCTCGTCGCTATGCCGGGGGCACTCCGACCTCTTCATCGGGAGCAGCGCACCCGGGCAGGTGTCTCGCCGGACCGTACGGGGCGTCCAGCCCTGACCCACACCCGGAATCCACGGCTGACCGCGCGCCCCGGACGTCCCTTTCGATCCGTGACACCGGGTCAGGCACGCATCGGGGAGGGCCTCGAACGGGGAGGCTACCTCTTCGTTCCCCAATCGTACCGGGAGGACACCCCGGCGCCGTTGATCGTCGCCCTGCACGGCGGGGGCGGCCACGCGGGCCGCTGGTCAGACCTGCACGCATCCTGCGAGCGGAACGGCGTGGTCCTCGCCGCCCCGGATTCGCGCGCGAGGACGTGGGACCGTGTGACGGGCGGCTTCGGCCCCGACGTTGCGTTCATCGACGCGCTCCTGCGGTACACCTTCGAGCGCTGCGCCATCGATCCGACGCGCGTGGCACTGGTCGGATTCTCCGACGGAGCCTCGTACACACTTTCGCTCGGGCCCTCGAACGGCGACCTCTTTACGCATCTGATGGCGTGGTCTCCGGGGTTCTCGGATCCGGAAGAGCCGATCGTCGGCCAGCCGCGCGTCCTCATCTCTCACGGGTCGGAAGACAGCGTGCTTCCCGTGCGTCTGACCCGCTCCGGCCTCGTTCCGATGTTCGAAATGGACGGATACGACGTCACCTATCTCGAATTCGTCGGACGTCACGAGCTCACGGACGAGATCGTTCAACGGAGCTTCGAGTGGTTCCTCGCCGGTTGACGCCTCCCGCGGCGCAGCGTCAGTCGCTCACCATGGCGTCTGCGATCTCGTCCCGTACGCCGGGATCGGACTCGATCGCAGCGCGCCGACGCAGGACGCTCGCACCCCGATCGGTCTGACCCAGAGCCCACGCCGCATGACCCCTCACGAGCGGCTGGTCATCGTGCAACGCGCGCTCCAGCACTTCGATCACATGGGCCTGCTCGCCCGGGTCATACGCGCCGAGAGCCAGCGCGTTGCCGATCCCCACCATGAGATTGCGTAGCATCCCCTTTCGCCTCGGACGTGCGAGAGGGGAGTCGGCGTACAGACGCTGATACCCCTTCTCGGACAGGCGCAGTAGCCGGTCGGCGAGATCGACGAGGGTGTGTGGAGGGGCCTGCTCGGCATACGCATCGTCCCCTCGGGGACTCGCGAAACGGACGTTCCACGGGCAGACCTCCTGACAGATGTCGCATCCGAAGACCCGGTTTCCGATCCCTGGCCGAAGATCACGGGGGATGGGCCCCTTCAGTTCGATCGTCAGATACGAAATGCAGCGCCGAGCGTCGATGACCGGTGCGCCTGAGTCGTTACGCCCCAGAAGCGCACCCGTCGGACAGGCGTCGAGGCATGCCGAGCACGTGCCGCACCGGTCCGGCTCCGGAGAGGATGCCGGGTCGAGTTCGATGTCGACCATGAGCAGGCCGAGGAGGAAATACGACCCTCTTCGAGGGTCGATGAGCATCGTGTTCCGTCCGAACCACCCGAGCCCCGCTCGGTGCGCGAGCTCCCGCTCGAGTACGGGTGCCGTGTCCACGAGAGTCCGGCCGCGAACACCGCCCTCGACCTGCCGATCGAGCCACTCCAGGAGCCGTGCGAGTCGCTCCGGTATGACATGATGGTAGTCATCGTTGCGCGCGTACCGGGCGATCACCGCACGCCTGCCGTCCAATGATTCCGGGGTCTCCTCCTCAGCCCCGGACCCGTACTCGTGTCCGACCACGATCACCGCGCGAACCGCGTCAAACGACGACGACGGCTCGACTCGGCGCGCCCGGGCATCATCCCGCGCCAGATACTCCATCTCGCCATGATGTCCGGCGTCGAGCCACGCCTCGTAGAACGCCGCGTGCTCGGATGGATCCGGCCGGGCCACGCCGAAGAGCGAGAAGCCGAGGCGGTGCGCCTCCTCCTGGAGCTGGCCCGTCAGCTCCCGCCTGTCAGCCGATCGACTCACGCTCGCTCGGAGACGGGAGGAAGGCTGTATGCGCGCCCCTTCCATTCAACGTGTGAGCCTCGCATCCACGAGCGGAGAAAGATCCATGACCCGACCATTGCTGCGAGTGGATAGAGGAAGCCGTACCACGATGCGACACCCATCCGACGAACGAATCGGACCCAGAGAATCGCGCTCGCAGCATAGACGCTGATGGCCCACAGCGCCCAGCTCTGGTCGAACGGGCCGCTCCACCCTGCCACTGCCTGCGTGCCAGCCATGACCAGGACGATCGGGGCCAGGAGCCATAGGGTCACGCCCCCGACGAACGACACCGGAGCGATCACCGGTCGAATCCAGCGGGGGAAGCTCTGCAGTCCACCGGTCGCGATGTTCTTCGACCATCCGGCGACGAGTTCGGACAGGGACCGGTACATGCGTGTGGCCAGGTCGTGCTCGGCGCTCCGGATCCGCAGCGCCAGGCGGGCGCGCTTCACCCGCTGGGCCAGAGCCAGGTCCTCGACCACCTCGTCACGAACCGTCTCGTGCCCGCCGATCCGATCGTACGCCGCACGCGTGAAGAGGAGGAACTGCCCGTTCGCGATCGCGTCACGCCAGCGACCGTTGCGGGCGGTGCGCTCGAAGTTCGGAAAACGGATCAGCATCATCAGAAAAATGTGCGGCTGCACGAGGCGCTCCCAGAAGCTCTCCATCAGCTGCTGTCCCGTGATCGTCAGAAGATCGGCGCCATCCTCGTGGAGCCCGGCCACCGCCCGCTCCAACAGGGCACGACCATGCGTCGTATCTGCATCCGTGAACAGAAGTAGCTCACCCGTCGCGTGGCGCGCCGCCTGTGCGCACGCCCACGGCTTGCCGAGCCACCCCTCGGGTAACTCCTCCCCGTCCAGCACGAGCAGGCGACGGGCGTTCCCGGCGTCGACCGAACGAGCGAGGGCACCCGTTTCGTCTTCGCTGCGATCGTCGACGACGAGAATCTCGAAGTCGGGGTACGTCGAGGCGGTGATCGACGTCAGGCAGTTCACGATATTCAACGCCTCGTTCCGCGCCGGAACCACGACGGACACGCTCGGTTGCGGGCCCGACGGCGATTCAGGCACCTCTCGAGGATACCGGACCAGGAGCTGAAAGAGGATCGGCAGGGCGATCCAGGGGAGAGCCAGGAGCAGAGGGGTCATGTCCGAATGAAACGCTTCGGGGTGGCAGGAGTAGCCGGGTATCGCACACCCAACGTACCGTCGTGTTCGTTACCCGGAAGGAGAGACGGCTTGCCCGACTTTGAATTGCTTCGTGACGAGTTCCCCATCCTCGGCCGCAAGACGTATCTGAACTCGTGCTCCCTCGGTGCTCTGTCGCGGCGATCCGAGGCGTATCTGGGCGAGTTCGTGGAGCGGTGGCACGACATGGGGGCTTCGGCCTGGTATCGGCACTGGCTCGGTCGTGTGGAGGATCTTCGCGGACGGGTATCGGCATTCCTCGGGACGACACCACGCGAGCTGGCCCTCCTCCCCTCGACGTCGACGGCGCTGGCGGCGGTCACCGAGTCGATCCGGCCCGGGGGCCGCAACCGAGTGGTGTGCACGGAGCTGGACTTCCCCACACTGGCCTACCAGTGGGCGGTCAAGCCTGAAATCGAAATGGTCGTTCTGAAAAGTCCGGACGGGATCAGGATCGACCCCGAGCAGTTCGCCGAGGCGGTGGATGAACGCACGCTCTTCCTCGCGACCAGCCACGTCTTCTTCGCAACCGGATACGAACAGGACCTCGAGGCTCTGGCCGACATCGCCCGGACCTCAGGGGCGTATTCCCTCATCGACGGCTACCAGGGCGCCGGACAAACGGATCTGACGCTACCGGCTACAGGGGTCGACTTCTATACGACCGGACCCTTGAAGTGGCTCCTCGGAGGCCCGGGCCTCTCCTATCTCTACGTGCGAGACGCCTTGGTGGAGGAGCTCGAACCCAGACTCACGTCGTGGTTTGCGACCAAGCGACAGTTCGACTTCGATCTCGGTGGCTTCGAGTACCGCGACGACGCTCGTCGCTTCGAGCTCGGCACGCCGGCCCTGCCGACCGTTCACACGGCGCTCGGAGGTCAGGAACTCATCGATGAGGTGGGGCTGCCCGCGATCCTCGAGCGGAACCGGGAGCTCACGGATCACCTTATCGACGCCGCCGAGGCCGCCGGGATGTCCCTCACCCTCGCGGATCCCGACCACCGGACCTTCATCCTCATGATTCAGCATGGCGATCCCTCCGGCGCCGTGAAGCACCTCGCCGAGGAAGGGATCATCGTCGACTATCGCCCGGGGCATGTCCGCGTCAGCCCGCACTTCTACAACACGACCGACGAACTGGATCGCTGCATCGAGGTCCTGGCAGCGTACGACGCTTAGGTCGTCTTCCGCGTCCACCGCTCGGAGTCTCGTGCCCGGTACTTTTCGAGCACACGCCCCAGCGCCTCGTCGAGGTCGATGCCCTGCTCGTTGGCGATGACGAGGAGGACGAAGAGGATGTCCGCCAACTCGATCGCCAGGTCCTGTTCGGGCTCATCGGGCTTTTTCGGCTTGTGACCGAAGCGGTGATTCATCTCACGCGCGAGCTCTCCGACCTCTTCGATGAGCCGCGCGAGGTTGCTCAGAGGCGGCCAGTAACCTTCTTCGAACTGCGAGATCCACGCGTCGACCCGCTCCTGGGCTTCGCGTAGCGTCAGTTCGTCGACGGCACCGGCCTCGGCCTCCTCCGTCACGGGGTCAACACCAGCTTCCCGAACATCTGGCCGCCCTCGAGGATCTCGTGAGCGCGCCGTGCATCCGACAAGGGCATGACCTCCTGAATGACGGGGTCGAACACCCCGTCGAACACGAGGCGCATGACCTCTCGAAACTCGGTGGGCGTACCCATGGTGCTGCCGAGGATCTCGAGTTGTTTCCAGAAGACGAGCCGGAGCTCCGTAACCCCGCGCGAGCCCGTCGTGGCGCCCGATGTCACCAGACGCCCGCCACGAGACAGAGCACGTAGACACTTGGGCCAGATCTCCTCCCCGACCGTGTCGAACACGACGTCGACGCCTCGCTTGTACGTGTCACGCCAGACCTCGCGCGAGAAGTCCACCTCGAACCGGTCGTAGACGATATCGGCGCCGAGCGCCTTCGTCCGTGTCACGTTCTCGACCCCTCCGGTGACCGCGAACACCTTCGCGCCTGCGCGCCGAGCGATCTGAACAGCCGCGGTTCCCACGCCCCCGGAGGCACCCGTGATGAGGATGCTTTCTCCGGGCCGGACGCGTGCGCGCGTCACGAGCGCACGCCACGCCGTCACGAAGACAAGCCCCGCGGCCGCCGCGTCCGTCGACGGAAAACCCTTCGGGATCTCCAGCAGGTTCTCGGCCGGGACCACGGCGTACTCCGCAAAGCCGCCCTGTGTATGCTCACCGATGATGCGAAAGGGCGGTTCGTCGAAGGACTCACCCCGATCCTGAGCATCGTACCAGTCGTACCCGAGCGAGGGATCGACGACGACCCGTGTCCCGACCGGCACGTCGTCGGCGCCCGGCCCCACGGTGTCGACCACGCCCGCCATGTCCGATCCACCGATATGCGGCATGGGTGTCTCGATTGGAAGTCCGCGCCGTACCCAGAGATCGAGGTGGTTCATGGCCGCAGCCTCGACCTTGATCCGAACCTCCCCGGGGCCCGGCTCGGGCACCGGCATCTTTTTCACCTCCACCACCCCAGGCCCACCGAAGTCCTCGAACACCGCGGCTCGCATCATCTTTGGCATCTCGTGACCCTCTTGGAGTCCAGGCGGAACGGGACCGAACGTACCGCCTCCGAAACAGACCTCAAAACGACGTCGTGCGCGTCGGTGGATCGACTTTTCCCCTTCTTCTAGCTTCCGGCATGAGTCAGGACGACACGACGCTGGGCGGATACTTCAGCGTCCACGACCGGCCGCCGGCCTGGGAAGGCTCGGACGGTCACCCGTACACGGTCTCCCTGGAGACCGAAAAGACCGGCGATCTGAGTGAGCCGTGGGAGGGCTACCTCGTCTTTCCGCGCTGGGCGCAGAACGGCGTGGGTGTCGTGGGCCACGTCGAGACGCCGACGATCGTCCGTGACCGGTCGGAAGAGTCCGCGCTCGAAGCGCTCCGCGGACTCGACCTCCATGACGTGAAGGAGCTGCTCGAGGCTGCGATCCGAGAGTCGGAAGAGGCGCGTGATGGCTGAGCACTTCCTGCGGATCACCGAGATCTTCCACTCCATCCAGGGCGAGTCCACCTGGGCCGGCGTTCCGTGCACCTTCGTACGCGTGACGGGGTGCCCGCTGCGCTGCACATGGTGCGACACCGAGTACGCCTTCCACGGCGGCACGCGCATGACCTTCGACGAAATTCTCGCCGAAGTCGCGACCCATCCCGCCAGAGTCGTCGAGGTGACGGGCGGTGAGCCCCTCGCTCATCCTGGGGTCATACCCCTCACGGAGCGCCTGCTCGAAGCCGGCTATACCGTGCTCGTCGAAACCTCGGGAGCCTTCGACGTCGCCCCCCTCGACGAGCGCATCCACACGATTATGGACTTGAAGTGCCCCGGTTCGGGCGAGGTCGAAAAGAACCGCTACGAGAACCTGGAGCATCTCACCGCCCGCGACGAAGTGAAGTTCGTCGTGAAAGACCGCACCGACTACGAGTGGGCCAGGTCGGCGATTGAATCCTACGGGCTGGACCGACGCGTTCTCGACGGTTCGCTTCGGGCGCTCCTGATGTCTCCCGTATGGGGTGAGATCGAGCTGGACGACCTGGCAGGATGGATTCTGGACGACGGTCTTCCGGTACGCTTCCAGATCCAGGTCCACAAACTCATCTGGGGCGCGGAGGCGACGGG
Organism: uncultured Gemmatimonadota bacterium; assembly: GCA_938030915.1. GTDB lineage: Bacteria > Gemmatimonadota > Gemmatimonadetes > Longimicrobiales > Gaopeijiaceae > UBA2589. The sequence goes on along the minus strand of CALHIO010000324.1, from coordinate 7,197 downwards.
CGTATGATGACGCCCTGGGCACAGGACCCGAGACTGGATCGCCTCCGGCGGGCGATCGACGGGATGGGGCAACGGCCGGATACGGGACCGCCATCGCCCGCAGGCCGCATGGAAGCGGCGGTCGCGCTGATCATCCGACCGCGGGAGGCGCTGGACGTCCTGCTGATCAAGCGCGCGGTGCACGAGCGTGACCCATGGTCCGGACACATGGCGTTGCCCGGCGGACGCTGGGAACCAGGTGACCCGGGGCTTCGGCACACCGCCACCCGAGAGACGCGGGAGGAGACCGGAGTCGACCTCCAGACCAGCGGTCTCGACCTCGGGAAGCTGGACGATGTTCAACCGGTCAACACGGGTCTGCCGATTGAACGGATCGCCCCCTTCGCCTTCGCGGTCTCCCCGGACACGGAAGCCGTCGTCGCGAGCCACGAGCTCGACAGCGTGCACTGGGTCCCGATCGACCTGCTCACCGACCCGAGGACCGCGAGCACCACGCGGATCCACTTCTCGGGCTTCTCGAAGAGCTTTCCCAGCTACCACGTGGTCGGCGAACACGTCTGGGGCCTGACCCACCGGATCCTGACGCGTTTCCTCGACGCCTACTCGGCGAACCCGTAGCCGGTACGCGTCACACCCGGGGCAGGCGGAAGGCTGCGCCACCCTCGCCCGCCCATATGGAACACGGTCAGCGGCGTCCGAGGATCACGTTCAGGGTCACCCGTTCACCATCCCGTTCCACGACGATCACGACCTCGTCTCCCGGCTTCTTCTCGCGAAGCGCGTACGTGTACGCGTAAATGTCTGTGATCTCCGCCCCGTCGAACTCGACAACGACGTCACCACCTCTGAGACCTCCCACATCCGCCGGGCTTCCTTCTCGGACACCGTTGATCCGGAGGCCGTAGTCACGGGGTGTCATGTCGGGAATGGAGCCCAGATAGGGCCCGTACCCGCTGCTCGACGATGACCCACCCGCGTTCGGAGAGGGCTGCTCCATCTGAATCGGAGTCAACTCGACGGCGCTCGATCCGCCTGCGGTCAGGCGTCGTGCGACCCCCTCGGTCAGCTCGGCAATCCGATTCAGACCGTCCTCGTTGATCTTGTCCCAGTCGTCAGACGGACGGTGGTAGTCGACATGCGTGTTCGAGAAGAGATGGAGCACGGGGAGCCCCGCGGCGTGGAACGAAGAGTGGTCCGACGGACCATACCCGTCCGGCGCCTTCGCAACGCGAAGGGGGGCCGACAGAGACGCATTCGCGCCGTCGACGATGTCGTCCCATTCGGCGGCCGTGCCGAAGCCGAAAATCGTGACGGCGTCATCGACGACGCGGCCGACCATGTCGAGGTTCAGCATGGCGACAGCGTCATCCATCGACACCGCCGGTTCTTCGACCCAGTACGCCGAGCCCCAGAGCCCACGCTCTTCGCCGGTGAACGCGAGAAAGAGCACGCTTCGCTCCGGTGGATGCTCCGCCATCGCGCGAGCGACTTCGATGATCGCCGCCGTCCCGCTCGCGTTGTCGTCCGCACCGTTGTGAATGTCTCGGGAGTCGGGTGCGAGAGAACCATCGCCACCGAAGCCGAGATGATCGAAATGCGCACCGATGATGACGTAGTCGTCCCGCATCATCGGGTCCGAACCGTGCAGCATCGCCGCGACATTGCGCGCCTCGGCAACGGTGGGGCGGACATCCGTGGTCAGTGAGATCGATGCCTCGGCCTGCGCAGCGGCACGCACCGCATCCGCCTGCGCACCCGCCACGACGATCGCGGGCACACCCAGTGCGCCACGGATCTCACTCTCCATCCCGGGCAGCCTCATCCCGCTCGGCGAGAGGATGATGACGCCTGCGGCATCGCGGCCCGCGGAGACCGTCGCCTTGAAGTGAGGGTCGCCCCGCATTCCGCCGCCGTGCGGCGCGTCCGGATCACCCCACTCGAGTACGACGACCCGCCCCGAGATGTCCGTGCGGAAGTAACGGTTTTCGTCCTCGTTCGCGGGGTTGCTGAGCCCGTAGCTGCCGAAGATCAACTGTCCCTCGAGTTCGGTGCTTCCCGAGAATCCGAGGGGTACCCAGTCGGTTCCGACGTCGAGCGCCACGCCATCCACGGTCAGCCGATTGTCGGGACCCATCTCCGCACCTTTACGGATGTCGAAGGTGTGGAAGTAGTTACCTTCGTCCCCTGCCGGAACGAGGCCAATGGCGTCAAATTGCGCGGCGATGTAATCGGCCGCACAGTGTGCGCCCGCGGTGCCGACGGCTCGTCCCTCGAGACGATCGTCTGCAAGGTACCGGACATGAGCCATTGCCCCGTTCATCCCCTGGATGATCGAGGCGGGCTCCGGGCAGGATTGCCCGGCGACAGCACTGACCGCGGTCAATGACATCGCTGTCGTGAGGAAGAACGTCGGAACAGAGGAAGAAAAGCTGTGACTCATCGGATGCTTGCTGGTTTGACCCTGGCAGTCGTCGCCGTTGCCGGCTGCGCGTCGGAAGGCGCGGAAGATACACCACAGGACGCGGCGGGTCCCGCTGCGAATCTCGCCGGAGACGGTGTCGCCCTCACGTACGAAGGAGAATCGCGTCTTCGCAACGTGCGCCAGCTCACGGCCGGCGGAGAAAACGCCGAGGCGTACTGGGCCTTCGACGGCTCTCAGCTCATCTATCAGGCGAAAAAGCCCGGAGCGGAGTGCGATCAGATCTTCGTGCTCGATCCCCACACGGCCGAGACGCACATGGTGAGCACGGGCGAGGGCCGCACGACCTGCTCGTACTTCTACCCCTCGGGCGATGAGATCCTCTACTCGTCCACGCACCACCATGACGCCTCGTGCCCGCCCAATCCGGACATGTCGATGGGGTATGTCTGGCCGATCTACAAGACGTACGACGTCTTCGTGGCGAACGCGGATGGATCGAATCTGCGCCAGCTGACGACCGAGGATGGATACGACGCCGAAGCGACCTTCTCGCCGCAGGGTGATCGCATCGTCTTCACGAGCGATCGGAACGGGGACCTCGATCTCTACTCGATGAATCCCGACGGGTCGGACGTGGTCCAGCTCACCGATCGGCTCGGGTACGATGGAGGTGCGTTCTACTCACCGGACGGATCGAAGATCATCTGGCGTGCGCATTACCCCGAAGAGGGCAGCGCCGAAGCCCAGGATTACATTCGCCTGCTCGAACAGGGCCTCCTCCGTCCCGGAGAGCTCGAGGTCTACGTCATGGATGCCGACGGTTCGAACGTCCGGCAGGTCACCGACGTAGGCGGAGCCAACTTCGCGCCGTACTGGCATCCGGATGGCGACAAGATTCTGTGGAGTTCGAACCACCACGATCCCGCCGGACGCGATTTCGAGATCTACATGATCAATCTCGACGGCACCGGCCTGGAACGGATCACGCACTCTGAAGGCTTCGACGGCTTCCCGGTCTTCAGCCCGGACGGACAACACCTCGTCTTCGGATCCAATCGGAACAACGGTGGCACGTCCGACACGAACGTGTTCATCGCGGAGTGGGGCAACTAGAAGCCGGATCGGTCGGGGCGAGGATCTTCTCGCCCCGACCTCCCCGGCTGGATCAGCCCTCTACAGCAGATCCAGCTGACCGTCCTCCGACGGCAAGGCCTCCGCGGGTGCTCCTCCCCGCCCCTGCGCCCGTGTGACTTCGACCACCCGATCACCGGCCGGGACATCGGCCATCCGCCGTCCGGCTGTCCTCCGCCCCTGAATGGGTACTGAATCCGCCGCGGTGCGGGTCACCGAACCGCCGGCGGTCACGATCATGACCTCGTCCGCCTCGAGGACTTCGAGCGCTGCCACGATCGGAGCGTTCCTTTCTCCACCCGGCACGGCCAGGTTCCCCATCCCCCCGCGGTTCTGAAGCGGGAAGTCCGAGATCGGTGTCCGCTTCCCGAGGCCGTCCTCGCTGACCATCAGCACGGTGGCGTCTCGTCGGATCATCAGCATGCCGGCGACCTCGTCCTCTCCCTTCAACGACATGCCCTTCACCCCCTGGGCGGTGCGGCCCACGATACTCACCTGATCTTCAGGGAACCGGATCGCCCGACCGCCACGCGAGAGCAGCATGATCTCCGCGGTGCCGTCGGAGAGTGTCACGTCCATCACTCCGTCGCCGGCCTTCACGCCCGCCGCCTTCACCCCGCCCGATCGCGGGTTCGAGAATTCGGCGAGAGGCGTCCTCTTCATCACACCCTTCCGTGAGAGGAACACCAGGTAGCGATCCTCCGCCACGAGATCCTCGACCGCGATCATGGAGACGATCCGGTCCTTCCGATCCGCGCCGTCGAGGAGGGCATAGACAGACTGCCCTCGAGACGCACGAGCACTCTCGGGCACGTCCAGCACCGGCAGGAAGTGACAGTGCCCCTGCTCCGTGAACGCGAGGATCCAGCCCTGCGTACGGGCGACGAAGAGTTGCTCGAGATAGTCGTCCTCGTACCGCTCCATACCGGCGAGCGCCTTCCCGGCACCTACGCGACGACGGTAGAGATGCATCGGAATCCGCTTGACGAAGCCCTCGTGCGAGAGCGTGATGACGACGTCCTCGTCGGCGATCTGCTTCTCGAGTTCGGGCGTTTCGACCTCGGCTTCGTCGTCGTCGAGCAGGACGGTACGGCGCTCGTCACCATACTTCTCCACGACCTCACTGAGCTCCTCGAGCATGATCTCCAGCTGACGCTCTTCGGACTCCAGGATCGCGCGTAGCTCCGAGATCCGGACCTCGAGTTCGGCGAGTCGATTCTCGAGCTGCGACCGCTCGAGGGCCGTGAGCCTTGCTAGCCGCATGTTCAGGATCGCATCTGCCTGAACCTCGCTCAGGCCGAACCTGTCCTGCAGACGTTCGGACGCCTCCGCACGATCCTGGGAAGCCCGAATGATCTTGATGACTTCGTCGATGTGATCGAGCGCCGCCAGCAGACCCTGAACGATGTGCCGCTCGGCCTCGGCCTTCTCCAGATCGTGCCGGCTGCGCCGACGGATCACGTCCAGGCGGTGATCGCGGAAGCGCTCGAGGATCTGCTTGAGATCGAACTCCTTCGGCACTCCCCCGTCGAGCGCAAGCAGATGCGCCCCGAACGTCATCTGCAGCGAGGTGCCCCGAAGAATCTTCTGCAGCGTGGCGCCCGCATTCGCTCCCCGCTTGAGTTCGATGACGAGGCGAATCCCGTCGCGGTCGGTCTCGTCCCGGATATCGGAGACGTCGTCGACCTTCCCCTTCTTCGCGAGACCGGCGATCTGCTGGATCACCTTGGCCTTGTTCACGGCGTAGGGGAGTTCCGTGACGACCAGCTGCTCCTTCCCTCCGCGCAGGGACTCCTTCACGACCCTCGCCCGCATGATGATCCGGCCGCGTCCCTCCCGGTACATCTGCTCGATACCCTCGCGACCGACGACGAAGCCAGCGGTCGGGAAGTCCGGTCCCGGGATATGCCGCATGAGGTCGTCGACGGTGCAATCTGGATCGACGACTAGCTGTCGAACGCCCGCGGCGATCTCCGCCAGGTTGTGAGGCGGGACGTTCGTGCTCATCCCGACCGCGATGCCGGAAGAGCCGTTGACCAGAAGGTTCGGGAAGCGGCTGGGCAGGACCAGGGGCTCCAGTCGCTGGTCATCGAAGTTCGGCTGGAAGTCCACCGTTTCCTTCTCGATCTCGTCGAGCAGCTCGAGCGAGATCGCCGACAACCGCGCCTCGGTGTACCTGTAGGCAGCTGCCGGGTCTCCATCGATGGACCCGAAGTTGCCCTGCCCGTCGACCAGCGGATTTCGGAGCGAAAACTCCTGAACCATCCGGACGAGCGCATCGTACACGGCGCTGTCGCCGTGCGGGTGGAACTTGCCCAGCACGTCCCCGACCACGGTCGCACTCTTCTTGTACGGGCGGTCAGGATTGAGACCCATTTCATGCATGGCGTACAGGATTCGCCGATGCACGGGCTTGAGTCCGTCCCGGACGTCCGGCAACGCGCGCTGCACGATGACGGACATCGAGTAGTCGAGGAACGATTCGCGCATCTCCTCTTCGAGGGTGCGCGGGAGGATCCGCTCCCGTGTGGAGGCCGTGGCCATTCCAGCTCCAAACCGAGTCGAGAAGGAGCGCGGCAGAGGCCGCGCCGGGGGTGTGCGCGAGCAATTTCAGGCGAAAGGGCCGCGCCGCGGCCGTAGCTTCTATTAAATGAGAAGGCCCCGCAACCCGGGGGTCACGAGGCATTCACGAGCCTTGGAACGTGTGCGGCGGCGCCTCCGGATCAGCCCTCCGTGCGTGCCTGCTCGAGGAGCGCAACGACCTTGTCACGAAGCTCGGGAGGTGCGGCCTGACCTGAGGTCGCCCGCTTCAGGGCATCCCTGAAGGCAGCCTCCAGTCGGAGGTGCGGATAGCAGCGCTGGCACATATCGAAATGCTGCTTCACCTCCTCCGCAGACGCGTCCACGAGTTCACCGTCCATGAACTCGTACACGAGCCGAAGTGCGTCTTCGCACGAGATCATGGCGACTCCACCCTCCTGTTCCGCTGAGTCCGACGCACCGCCGCCGAACCATTCTCTGAGTTTGTCGAACAAGGACATGGCGGTCCCTAATCCTCCGTTCCCGGTCGAGGCGAGATGTACCCCTCCTCGACCGCGTAGTCATACAACGCCTGCTGGAGCTGCCGACGCCCCCGAAAGAGGCGACTCTTGACCGTGCCGACCGGTAGCTCCATCAGCTCAGCGATCTCCGCGTAGGGCAGCCCCTCGATATCCGACAGCACCACCGCCGTGCGGAACTCTTCTGGCAGCGCCTCGATCGCCTCCACGATCCGGTCATCCACGAGCGAATCGAAGAACTCCCCCTCGGGGTCTACGCCGAGGACGGAGCTCCAGACCGGGTTCGCTGTCCCCGGACCGGAACCCGACCGCCCCACGTTCGCCTCCACGATTTCGTCATGGCGCTGAAGCCGCTCCCTCCCACGCAAGAAGAGGTTCCTGCAGATCGTGAAGAGCCAGCTCTTCACCGCCGTACCCTTCGTGTACTGACCCCACGACTTGTAGGCCCTGAGGAACGTCTCCTGCACGAGGTCCTCGGCGACATCAGGAGAGCGCGACAACCGGAGCGCGAAGCGATAGACCGCGTCGAGATACGGGAGAGCCTCCTCCTCGAATCCAACCACGCTTCCGGCCTGCGCTTCCGTC
>CALHIO010000323.1 GCA_938030915.1 uncultured Gemmatimonadota bacterium | reverse complement strand
CAGAAGCACACGGTAGAGCAGGAAGGCGACAATCAGGATCTCCAGCAGGTCCGTCCAGCCGGGCCTCAGGAACTGGAGGTTGTCCAGAATCGTCGTCACGTGGTGGCTCCGTGCAGTCGCCAGGTCTTCATGACCGATGGGTGGGGCGTCTCGTGTGCGTACCCAATATGGGCAAACACGCCCACAGCTTCATCCGTGAACGCCACAGCCCTCGTGCTACGCGGTCGGCACTCAAAGAATGTCACCCACGTCGCCTCGAGCCTCGACCCGGCCGAAGCCGACCGGAACGTGTCTCCTCCCGCCCTATGCAGGCCCGGGTAGCGGATCTTCCCCACCCAGCCCGAATGGCCGCGGCGCAGGATCGGACGGCGGCGGAGGCGCGGGAGCCTCGAGCCGTTCCGGCACGTCGTTCGACTCGGGAAGAGGTGGCAGGGGGTCACCTCGATCGAGCGCCTTGATCTCAGCCCGGCCGATCGTTTCGCGGTCGAGAAGCGCCTGCGCAATAGACTCCAGCAGGTCGCTGTGCTCGGTCAGGACGTCGTGCGCGGTGGCGTGCGCCTCGTCGAGGATCCGCTTGACCTCCTGATCCACCATTCGATGCGTGTGTTCACTCACCGTCCGACGCTGCTGAATTTCACGACCGAGGAAGACCTCCTGCTCGTTGTCCCCCACGGCCACCAGCCCGATCACCTCGCTCATACCGAAGGACGTGACCATGCGGCGTGCCATCGACGTCGCTCGCTCGATGTCGTTACCCGCCCCCGTCGTCACGGCGTTCGAACCGAAGATCATCTCCTCGGCGACGCGACCACCGAACAGCATTGCGAGCTGGCCCTCCATCCACTCCTTCGTGTAGGAGTGGCGGTCCTCCTCGGGGAGGCTGGCCGTGATGCCCAACGCACGCCCACGGGGCACGATCGTGACCTTGTGGACCGGATCAAGACCCGGGATCCTGAGGCCGAGCACCGCGTGTCCCGCCTCGTGATACGCGGTCAGCTTCCGCTCCCGTTCGTTGAGGACGAGGCTTTTCCGCTCCGCGCCCAGCATGACCTTGTCCTTAGCCTGCTCGAAGTCCGGCATGGAGACTTTGTCCCCGTCGCGCCGTGCGGCAAGCAGAGCAGCTTCGTTGCAGATGTTCGCGAGATCGGCACCGCTCATGCCCGGGGTACCACGGGCGATGACGGAAAGATCGACATTGTCCGCCAGGGGAAGCTTCTTCGCATGAACGCGCAGGATGCCCTCACGTCCCTTCACGTCGGGCGCATCTACGACGACCTGACGGTCGAAGCGGCCCGGCCGAAGCAGCGCCGGATCGAGAACGTCGGGCCGGTTCGTCGCGGCGAGGAGGATCACCCCTTCGTTCGACTCGAACCCGTCCATCTCCACTAGGAGCGCGTTGAGTGTCTGCTCGCGCTCGTCGTGTCCACCGCCGAGCCCTGCACCCCTGTGACGGCCGACGGCGTCGATCTCGTCGACGAAAATGATGCACGGCGCGTGCGCCTTCCCCTGCTCGAAGAGGTCGCGCACACGTGAGGCACCCACGCCGACGAACATCTCGACGAAGTCGGAGCCGGACATCTGGAAGAAGGGACGGCCCGCCTCACCCGCGACCGCACGAGCAAGCAGGGTCTTCCCGGTTCCCGGAGGACCGACGAGAAGCACGCCTTTCGGCAGTCGACCCCCGAGCCGAGAGAACTTCGCGGGATCCTTGAGGAACTCGATGACCTCCTGCAGCTCCTCTTTGGCTTCGTCCGCCCCCGCGACATCGGCGAAGGTGACTTTCGGCGTGTCCGGCGAAATGAGCTTGGCCTTGGAGCGACCGAACTGGAATGCCCGGTTCCCGCCACCCTGCATCGTGCGGAAGATCCAGATCCAGAAGGCGATGAAGAGCAGCCACGGAAGAGCGGTCAGGAGGAACGTGCCCCACCCCGCCTCGGGCTGCTCGGCATCGACGATGACATCCTGATTCGCGAGTTCAGTCAGAAGCCCGTCCGTGACGTCACCCGGCGTCATCGACTCGAACGCGTGGTACCCCGCGCCCTCGATCGTCGTGGTCGAGGTGAACTCACCGTCGATAGCGCGATCGCGGAACGTCACCTTGTGGACGAGCCCCTGATCCAGGTACTCGAGAAATTGCGAGTACGAGATACGGGCGGGGGCGTTTTCCTGCCCGCGGATCGACTGCATGAGCAGCAACAGCACCACCGCCGACAGCATCAGGAAGGCGGCGTTCTTCGAGATTCGGCCCAATCTCTGGTTCGGATCAGGCTTGATCGGATCGTTTGACATCGACGTCTCTGAAGTCCGGGCGCGGGCCCGTCGGCTCGAGGCTTAAAGGCTCGCGATATACGGCAGATGACGAAAGTCTTCTGCGTGGTCGAGTCCATACCCCACAAGGAACGATTTGGGTGCATCGAATCCCACCCATCGCGGTTCCAGCATCCCGTCCGTCAGACGCTTGTGCAACAGCGTCACGACGTCGACGCGCGACGGGCCCCGCTCCTCCATACGAGGGATCAGCTCTGAGAGTGTCGCGCCCGTATCGACGATGTCTTCGACGAGGAGCACGGCACGCCCCTCGAGGTTGGTCTTCGGATCGTACAGGAGCGTGACGTCACCGCTCGACACCGTGGCGTCCCCGTAGCTGGATGCCATAAGGAAGTCGACTTCGTGCGGCGTGTCGATCGCGCGAACCAGGTCCGCCATGAAGAGGAAGGACCCCTTCAAGACGCCGATGATCACGAGACGGTCGGTCTTCGAGTACTCGCGAGAAATCTCGCGACCGAGTTCACGTACTCGGTGACGAATCGTCTCTTCACTGAAGACGACCTCTCGAAGCGCGGAGTCCGGGTTCGTGGCGGGATCCTCCTTCATGGGTCGATCCTGATTCTGAGCGACGGTGCGCCCGGGCGAGGCCGTGCCAAGGTGGAGCGAGCGATGTCCGGAATCCAGAGCACCTCACCCTCCGCGTCGACGAGCACGGGCACCGCATCCCGTCTGGCCGAGGGAATCCGGTGCTCGAGCAGCACCTTCTTGACTTTGCGTGAGCCTCCCTGAAGGCGAATGCGGTCCCCCGGGGCACGGGCGCGGAGTTCGAGCGGCATCGACAACTCGTCCGCATCGAAGGATGCCTCCCCCTCGACACCGTCTTCTCGTCCCTCCTCCGTCGACCACGCGACACGCACCGATCGATCTCCGAGTACGGCCTTCGCTCGTCCCGCGCTGGCCCGTTCGATCACGACGGCTCGCCTCACCGAAGATGAGGGAAGTCGCTCGTGCGGACCGGCGAACACAATGCGGTCGAGATCATGGCCGACCGTGGCCCCACGCCGCATCTGGATCCTTCGTCCGCTGGTCGAGGACTCGACGAAGTCGTTGACCCGCAGAACCGCCGCCTCATCAAGAGCACCACCGAGCGCGGTAACGAGGTAGCGGATCACACGGCCGCGCAGGGGACGACCGAGCGAAAGAAACGATGTCCGATCAACGGTCAGGTGTCGATCCGCGTCTCCCTCTCCGGAGCCCCCTTCCTGTAGGTCGAGCAGACGTGCGACCATCGGCAGAACCTCCGACCACGCCTGCCTATCGGCCTCGGCGAGTCGAGCCAGCCTCGCCAGCGCTCGGCGGGCCCCTGAGGCCACGGAGCCCTCGACGAGAGGCAGGATTTCGTGCCGAAGGGCGTTTCGCGCCAACCCCAGGTGCTCGTTCGTAGGGTCCTCACGCCAGCGCAGCCCCACTTCGGCTGCATACGCCTCGAGGTCCTCTCTCCAGACGTCGAGGAGCGGCCGGACCAGACCCGGTCGACGTTCGTGAATGCCCCGGAGGCCGTCCGGCCCGGTGCCCCGGAACATCCGGAACAGCACCGTCTCCGCCTGATCATCGGCGTGGTGGGCGGTCAGCACCACGGCCGCGTCACCGAACTCGGTGCGCACACGGTCGAGAAACGTGTACCGGGCAGCACGCGCTTCGGACTCGGAGGCTGGAGGCGTCGTCGATCGCTCCACCACGAAGGGCACACCCCAGGCGCGACAGACTCCCTGGGCCCACTCCGCGTCGGCACGGCTCCCGTCACGCATCGCGTGGTCGTAATGCGCCGCTACGACCTTCCAGGCACCCTCACCGCCCGGATCGACGCCCCAGCGGAGCATGTGCAGGAGCACACATGAGTCGAGCCCACCTGAGAACGCCACGACGAGCGGCGTGTCGGATGTGACCTCACGCACGAGGGCGTGGACGGCCCGACGCGGTGGCGCAGAGGAGGCTCGGCCCTCGCCTCGCGCGATCATCGTCCGTCTCCCCGGCTCACCCGACATCCCCGGTCATCGAGCGGACAAGTACGGGGGGGAGTGGACGCCCCACCTCAGCGACGAGGACCTCGGACAGCAGGTCGGGCCGATCGGTCTGAATCGCATCCACACCCCACGACAGGAGTCGCCTCATGTCGTCCGGGTCGTCGACCGTCCAGACGTGCACCGGGATGTTTCGTCGATGCGCTTCGTCGATGAGTCGTGGCGTGAGCACGCGGTGCCCCTTCCACCGTTCGGGAACCTGGAAGGCGTCGATCTTCGGCGTGTAGCGAGTGCCCCCGGGCAGCCGATGCAGGAGCCAGAAGAGGAAGCAATGGGTCCGGCTTGCGCCCCACGGCCCCTCGTAGCCGCGAGCATCAACACGGTTACGCTCGACCTCAGCGGCGACGAGCACACGGTGCTGCGCATCGAAGGCTCGAATGAGCTCGACGAGGGGGCCCGCCACCCGTGCCTCCTTCGCCTCGATGTTGAGCCAAATGTCAGGAAACGATTCCAGAACTTGCCGAAGCGTCGGGATCGTCACGCCCTTCCCCCGATACGACGAGGCACCGTCGAGGTCCGTGAACCGATAACCCGCGTCGAGTTCGGAAAGCTGGGCCAACGTCTGCTCCGCTACCCGCCCCGTACCGTTGGTCGTCCGATCCACCGTC
>CALHIO010000322.1 GCA_938030915.1 uncultured Gemmatimonadota bacterium | reverse complement strand
GGCCACGACGATAGCCAGCGAGATCAGCGTCATCATTCCGGGCAGCTTCGAACGGATCTCTCCTATCGCGCCCTGTACGAACACCCAGCCACCGTAGAAGAAGATCACGGTGGAGAGAACGGGTCCGATCCATGTCGAGCCCCGGAAGGACGGTGCCGTGTAGCCCAGCAGTGTCTGGACGTGCTCGGCCCAGATCACCACCGGCACGGTCAGGGCGAGAGAAAGCCAGAACTTGCTCCGGAACATGGCGACGCTGTGCCCGGCATGGGCATCGTGCCCGGCATGGGCATCATGTCCGGCATGGGCATTGTGGTCGCGATGGCTTTCGGGAGGTGGGTCACCGGTCCTGCCGTGAGGGCCTTCGTGATGTGGGCTCATGAGCCGGCGGGCACGAACGCCACGATCCTCAGCGGTCCTCCGCTTCCACCTTCGATCTTCATTGGAAGGGCGACCACGAATGATCCGGTCGGGGGAAGGCGGTCGAGATTCGTGACGTTTTCGAACCCGGCGATGTTCTCCGAATACAGGATGACGTGGGATCGGAAATCGGCCGACTGCCCGTAATCGATGCTCGGGGTGTCGATGCCGATTGCCGCGATGCGTCGATTCTCCGTGAGCCACTGCGCCGCTTCAGGGGCAAGGCCGGGAAAATGAAGCTCCGGCACCGCCTGGGTACCAGTGAGGTCCGTACCGAGGTACGCCGTGCGGTCCGTCCACCGGTCGGACCACCCCGTTCGGATCAGGACCATCCCGCCGTCCGGCAGCGCGCCGTAGGTGCCCTCCCACGCCGTGAGGTCATCGACGCTCACGAGGTAATCGGGTGTGGCGCGGCTGGATACGTCGATCACGGCCGCAGGTCCGATCAGTCCACTCAACGGGATCTCGTCCGTCGTTCGTCTTCCCTCAGCAAAATGGATGGGCGCGTCGAGGTGCGTGCCTCCATGCTCCGCTGAGCCGAAGGAATAGGAAGCATAGAACCAGCCACCCTCGGTCTCTCCGAACGCCTCCTCCTTGAACTGGAATCCGAGCGTGTCGGTCGGCCAGTAGATGGTGGATTCCGAGAAGCTGTGAGTCAGATCGACCCAGGTGCCGCCCGATCCGTCGAAGACCGCGGAGAAGTCCGGGGGCGGGGACTGACACGCAGGGAGAAGAACGAGGAGCGCCATTCCAATGATTCGGCTCATGACGACTGCCCGGCAGTGAGGGTCGATGTCTCCAGACAGCGTAGGACCCCGAGGGCGACAAGTCACGGACCGGAGCTCACCCTACCGCCCCCACCTCCGCTGGAAACCGTCACAGCACGGATCGATCAGCACCAGCGTATCGCCCGGCGTGACCCCGACGATCGCGGAGTCGAAGTCGAAAAGCGGCTCGTCGTACGCGAGGTTGCTCGAACTCCCCTCCGGCCCGACGAAGAAGGTGTACCTGGTCCGACGCTGACTGACCCCGTCCCGAAAGAGCTCCACCTCTCCGTTGGCGGCGATCCGCAGCGTCTGCGTGAAGCCCTCGGTGGCCGGCGTGCGCGTCATGCCGGCGATTCCGCCGGTCGAGGAGATCCACGTCCAGACCCCTACGATGTCCTCCTGCACGTCCGGCTCGGTCGCGCCGAAGCCGCACGCCAGCGCGCTCCCGAACACGACCAAGGATGTCAGAGTTGCCTTCAATCCCATGTCCACCTCCCTCATCGTCCCTCGCTGTACTGTATAGGACGTCGCAACCACCCGACTCGTGACACCTGCGCCGCTCGCGGAAGCCGCTGGCGGTGCCCATGGCCGCCCCACATTCTTGGCGGACCATCGTCTCTGGAGACTTCATGACCGACCCAAGAAAGCCCACGTCCCGGCGCTCCTTCCTCGGCAATCTCGGCGCTGCCGCGCTGGCCGCCGGTGCGACCCCGCACCTTCTGGCGGCCGACGACCGCCGCCGCGTGGCGGAGCGTATGGCCCGGCAGTACCGCTCGCCGAACGATCAGATCAACCTGGCCGTCATCGGCGCTGGCGGGATGGGCATGGCCGACGTGTCGACGGCACTTCGCGTCCCCGGCGTGAAGCTGGTGGCCGCGGCGGACTGCTACGACGGACGCCTCGAGGCGGCTCGTGCCGAGCATGGATCGGATCTCTTCACGACGAGGGACTACCGCGAGATCCTCGCACGCGACGATATCGACGCGGTCATCTGCGGAACGCCCGATCACTGGCATCACCGCATCTCGGTCGACGCGTTGGAGGCGGGGATCAGCGTCTACTGCGAGAAGCCGATGGTCCATCAGATCGCGCAGGGTGCGGACGTGATTCGTGCTGAGCGCGAGTCGGGCAAGACGTACCAGGTCGGCAGCCAGGGCATGTCCTCGCTCGGCAACGAGAAGGCGAAGCAGCTCCTGGAAGAGGGCGCGATCGGGCAGCTGAACTACGCGGAAGGATTCTGGGCGCGAAACGATCCCATCGGGGCGTGGCAGTACGCGATCCCGGAGGACGGCTCCGAGGAGACGGTCGACTGGGACATGTTCCTCGGCGACGCTCCCTCACGCCCGTTCGATCCGCTCCGGATCTTCCGTTGGCGTAACTATCGCGACTACGGCACCGGCGTTTCCGGCGACCTCTTCGTACACCTCTTCTCGAGCCTGCACTTCGTGACGTCGTCGCGCGGGCCGCGAAAGATCATGGCCCAGGGTGGGCTCCGATACTGGAAGGATGGACGCGAAGTCCCCGACGTGCTCCTCGGCATGTTCGACTATCCGGAGACCGAGGCGCACCCGGCGTTCAACCTCTCGCTCCGCGTGAACTTCGTGGACGGTACATCCGGCACGACGTTTCTTCGCCTGGTCGGCAATGAGGGCGCGATGGACGTGACGTGGACCGAGGTCGTGCTGCGTCGCAACAAGTCGGTCGGCGCGACCGACGTCTTCAACCAGATGAAGGCGGACGAGGCGGGGCAGGGGCTCGAGGCTCGCAAGGATATGCTCCCGCCGGCCGAGTCGGTCTACGTGGCCGAGGACGGCTACTGGGGCGCCCACTTCGACCACTTCATGAACTTCTTCAACGGAGTCCGTGATGGGACGCCAGTGGAGGAGGACGCGACCTTCGGACTGCGCGCGGCCGCCCCGGCGCTCGCGTGCAACGACTCCTACTTCGACGAGAAGGTCGTCGCCTGGGACCCCGACGCGATGGAGGTGCTCTGATGGCTCGCCATCCTGGGCGTGCCGCGTGCGCGCTTGCCCTGATCGGAGTGCTCGGTGCCTGCTCCGGAGCCGCGGACGATGCGGCGCCCG
>CALHIO010000321.1 GCA_938030915.1 uncultured Gemmatimonadota bacterium | reverse complement strand
GCCGTCGTCTCGACCATTGGCGGCCGGCGCACCGGCACCTGGGTCACATCCGCCTGAAATTGCATGAGCCAGTCGTTGAGCGACGCACCGCCGTCGACGCGAAGTTCGGAGGTCACCACGCCGGAGTCGGCCTCCATTGCGCGGAGCACCTCCGTCGTACCGTACGCCATCGCCTCCAGCGCAGCCCGAACGATGTGGGATGACGAGGTTCCCCGAGTGAGCCCGAAGAGCGCACCCCGCGCATCGGCCTCCCAGTGCGGGGCACCCAGGCCCACGAAGCCGGGAACGAAGTAGACACCCCCGTTGTCGTCCAGGGCGGCGGCCATGGCCTCCGATTCGGCGGCCGACGACACGAGACCGAGTTCGTCTCGCAACCACTGGATCGCCGCCCCCGCGATGAAGACCGAACCCTCGAGCGCGTACGCGAGGCCTCCGGAGGCGTCGCACGCGGCCGTCGTGAGAAGGCCGTGCTTCGATGGGACAGGAGCATCTCCGGTGTGGAGGAGGAGAAAGGCCCCCGTTCCGTAGGTGTTCTTGGCGAGCCCCGGCTCCCAGCACCCCTGACCGAAGAGCGCCGCCTGCTGATCGCCTGCCACCCCCTGGATCGGCACCTCGATGCCGAGGTGCTCGCCGAGGCTCACCCCGAAGTTCCCGGAGCTGGGCCGCACGTCGGGAAGGATTCCCCGAGGTACGCCGAGGAGGTCGAGCGCCCACGGATCCCAGGCGGCCTCGTGGAGATTGAAGAGCAGCGTCCGGGACGCGTTGGTCGGATCGGTGACGTGCGACGCACCATCGGTGAGGCGGGCGATGAGCCAGCTGTCGATCGTTCCGACGGCCAGCTCCCCCGCCTCGGCACGCGTCCGAAGCGTCGGATCCGATTCGAGGAGCCAACCGATCTTGGTGCCGGAAAAGTAGGGATCAAGGACCAGCCCCGAACGGCGACGCACCTCGTCCTCGTGTCCGGCATCCTTCAGCGCACGACACATCGGCTGCGTTCGCCGGTCCTGCCAGACGATCGCGCGATGGACCGGCTCGAGCGTATTCCGGTCCCAGAGGACGACGGTTTCACGCTGATTGGTGATTCCGATCGAGCACACCTCCGCGTCGGTCGCCGCCTCCAGCGCCTGGCGCGCCACGCCACGCGTGACGTTCCAGATCTCCTCCGCGTCGTGCTCTACCCATCCGGGCTCGGGGAAGTGCTGGGTGAACTCGGAGTAGCCGCGTCCGAGCACCCGTCCATCGGTCCCGACGACGAGACACGTACTCCCCGTGGTCCCCTGGTCGATCGCGAGAACGGCGGGAACGCTCATGGATCTACTCCGTCGAAAGGCGCGTGATCGCTCCGAAGTCGTACAGGAAGCCGGCAACCCCGAGGAGGTGGAGGAATGCCGCCACGGGAAAGCCGACAACGGCATAGTAGTCCCCGTCGATCGAGTCGACCAACGCTGCTCCAAGCCCCTGGATACCGTACCCTCCCGCCTTGTCCATGGGTTCACCCGTGGCGACATACGCCGCGGCGGTCGTGCGGTCGTATGTGCGCATCCGTACAGTCGCCGTGACGACGGAGCTGACGGTGCCGCTCGGGCCGGCGAGTGCGATCCCGCTGTGCACTTCGTGACGGGTGCCGGAGAGGGCGGCCACCATCTCGATCGCGGACTCTTCGTCGATCGGCTTCACGAGCACGTCTCCGTCGAGCACGACGACGGTGTCGCCGCCGACGACCAGGGCATTCCCCTCTCGTGCGAAGACCGCCTCGGCTTTCGATCGGGCGAGTCGCTCCACATGCTCGCGCGGCGTCTCTCCGTCGAGGTACGACTCGTCGACGTCGGCCGGTCTCACCTCCGGCACGAGGCCGAGCTGGTGGAGGACGTCGGCCCTGCGCGGCGACTGCGATGCCAGGATGAAGCGCAGCCCGCCCGCCCCGTCGGTCATCGCTCGAGCACCAGCGTCACGGGACCGTCGTTGACCAATTCCACCTCCATGGCCGCACCGAACTCCCCGGTCTCGACCGAACCCGTGCACCGAGCACGAAGCTCATCCACGAAACGCTGGTACAGCGGCATGGCAATCGACGGATCAGCCGCGGTGACGAAGCTCGGCCGACGTCCCTTCCGCGTATCGCCGTACAAGGTGAACTGGCTTACAACCAGGAGGTCCCCGCCGATGTCCTGGAGCGACAGGTTCATCTTTCCCTCGTCGTCGGAGAAGACGCGCAGCCCGACGACCTTGTCCGCCATCCACGTGACGTCCTCGTGCTCGTCTTCCGACGTGAAGCCGACCAGGAGGAGATGGCCCCGCCCCGCGCGACCGACGACCTTCCCGCCCACGCGGACCTCCGCCCGAGCGACCCGCTGGAGAACTACCCGCATGACGGTCGCCGCGGTGCCCGCTTCGGCACCCTCGCCGTCACTCGACGGTGACGGACTTGGCGAGGTTCCTCGGCTGATCGACGTCGGCGCCGCGCATCACGGCGATGTGGTAGGCGAGCAGCTGCAGAGGAATCGTGGTCAGGACCGGCAGGAGGTGCGGTAGGGTGTGGGGTACCTTGATCATGTGATCGACCTTGCCCTGCAGCTCGGGTGCGTCGTCCGACACGATTGCGATGATCCGTCCGGCTCGTGCCTTCACCTCCTCGATGTTGGACACGACCTTACCATAGATCGGATCGCGAGGGGCGAGGACCACGACCGGCATGTCCTCGTCGATGAGGGCGATCGGGCCGTGCTTCATTTCGGCGGCCGGATACCCCTCCGCGTGGATGTAGCTGACCTCCTTCAGCTTGAGCGCGCCCTCCAGAGC